>CAZMJQ010000301.1:0-3396 GCA_964566475.1 uncultured Propylenella sp.
ATCGCAGAGCTCGACTTTCTCTCGCAGAGCTTCATCGACGAGGCGCGCCGCCTCGTCGGCCGCCTCGACGAGGCGCAGGCGAGCGGCTTCGGCCTCGATTCGGCCATCGCAAGCGCGCAGGACGCAGCGTCGCGGAACGACTATCTCCGGGCAGCGGAACTCTACCGCGCCGCGCTCCGCCTGGCGCCGCAGCGCTTCGACCTGTGGACCGCCTACACGCAGGCAGCGATGAACGCCTCGAGCGACCAGTGGCAGGTGCAGCAGCAGCTGGGCTCGGACCGCGTCTCAGGCGCCATCAACGCCTATCTCCGCGCCGTCACGCCCGAGGAGCGCGCGCGCGCGCTGACCCAGCTCGGCTGGTCGCTCGCCGACCGTTACGAATGGAAGCCGGCGATCCGCGCCTACCGCGCCAGCCTGGCGCTGGTCGAGAACGAGGCGACGCGCTTCACCTACGACCAGATCGTCGAGCAGCACGGGTTCCGCATTGTCGACCATGACGTGGAGGCCGATTCGGACGCCCCGCGCGTCTGCCTGAACTTTTCCGACCGGCTGGCGGAAGGGCGGAATCTCGACGACTACATGAGCGTCGAAGGCGGCGCCGACCTCGCCATCGAGGCGAGCGGCCAGCAGATCTGCGTAGACGGCGTGCGCCACGGCAGCCGCTACCGCGTCACCGCGCGCGAGGGCCTTCCCGCCGCGGACGGCGAGAGCCTCGCCAGAAGCGTCACGCTCGACATCTTCGTGCGCGACCGCGCGCCGACGGCGCGCTTCCTCGGCAACGCCTACGTGCTGCCGGCCGGCGGCGAGCCGACCATTCCTCTCGTCACGGTCAACACCGACCGCGTCGACGCCACGCTCTACCGCATCGGCGACCGGCAGCTCGCCGATGCAGTGGCGGGCGGCACGTTCCTCAGCCAGCTCTCCTCGTGGGAGACGGACACGATCGAGGAGCGCTCCGGCGTCAAGGTGTGGGAAGGAACGGTCGACGCCGCCAACGAGCTCAATCGCGAGATGACGACGGCGATTCCGGTCGGCGAGCTGGAATCGCAGCTCGCGCCCGGCGCCTACGTGCTGACCGCCCGCGCCGTGAACGATACCGGCAACGAATGGGAGGCGCGCGCGACGCAATGGTTCGTCGTGACCGACCTCGGCCTCACCACGCTCAACGGCAATGACGGCCTGCACGTCATGGTGCGCTCGCTCGGGACGGCAGGGCCGGTCGGCGATGTCGACCTCCGTCTCGTCGCGGTCAACAACGAGGTGCTCGGCGAGGCGACCACCGACGCCGACGGATACGCGCGCTTCGCGCCGGGCCTGATGCGCGGCACGGGCGGCATGGCGCCCGGCCTGCTCGTCGCCGACACGGCGACCGGCGACTACAGCTTCCTCGCCCTCTCCAGGGCGCCGATGGACCTCACCGACCGCGGGGTGGAGGGACGAGAGCCGCCGAAGCCGCTCGATGTGTTCCTCACCACGGAGCGTGGCATCTACCGTGCCGGCGAGACGGTCTACGCGACCACGCTGGTGCGAAACGCCACGGCAAACGCGGTGACCGACGTGCCGCTGACCGCGATCGTCACGCGCCCCGACGGCAAGGAGGCGAGCCGCATCGCGCTCGCCGACCAGGGGCTTGGCGGCAGCGTCACGCCGATCGAGATGACGCCGGAAGCGATGCGCGGCACCTGGCGCGTTGCGGTGCACGCTGACGTGGACGCCGCGCCGCTCGCCGAGACGACATTCCTGGTGGAGGACTTCGAGCCGGAGCGGCTCGACTTCGACCTCTCGACCACCGCGCAGGCGCTCGACCCGTCCGCTCCGGCCGACCTCAATGTCGACGCGCGCTTCCTTTATGGCGCGCCGGCCTCCGACCTCAGCGTCGAAGGCGAGGCGGTCGTGAGGTCGGCGCGCAGCCTCGCCGGCTATCCGGGCTACGTCTTCGGGCTTGCCGCGGACCCCTTCAATTCCACGATCGAGCCGCTCTCCGGTGCGACCACCGACGAAACGGGGCACGCTGTCCTGCCCGTCGCGCTGCCGGACTCCATCGTCTCAAGCCGTCCACTTGAGGCGACGGTCAACGTCCGGGTGCTCGACAGCGGCGGGCGGCCGGTGGAGCGGAACATCTCCCTTCCGGTCGCCTCGGAGACCGACCGCCTCGGCATCAGGCCGCTCTTCGAAGGAGCGGCGAGCGAGAACGGGCCGGTCGCCTTCGAGCTGATCGCGGTCGGGCCTGACGGCGCGCGCGTCGCCGAGCAGAGCGTGCGCTGGTCGCTCTATCAGCTCCGCACGCAGTTCCAGTGGTACCGCTCCGACGGCCGCTGGAGCTACGAGCGCATCGAAGCGCAGTCGCGCGTCGCCAACGGCACGGCCGACATCTCCGCCGATGAAGCAGCGCGCATCGAAGCGGAGGTCGAGTGGGGAAGCTACCGGCTCGAGGTGGAGTCGCCTTCCGGCGCGCTGCCGGCGAGCTTCGATTTCGAGGCCGGCTGGTACGTCGAGGCGAGCGCGCTCGACACGCCGGAAGCGCTGAAGGTTTCGCTCGACAAGGAGCTCTACGCGCCGGGCGAGACGGCGAACGTCCACATCGAAACGCGCTTCGACGGAATCGCGCTGGTGATGGTGGTCGACGACCGGCTCATCACGACCGTTCCCGTCGAGGTCACCGGCAACGAAGCCGACGTCGCGCTTCCCGTCACACGCGACTGGGGCCCGGGCGCCTACGTTACGGCGGCGCTCTACCGCCCGATGGACATCGAGGCGAAGCGCATGCCGGCGCGCGCCATCGGCCTGACCTGGGCCGGCGTCGATCCAGGCGACCGCGACCTCGAAGTGTCGATCGAGGCCCCTGACGAGATGCGCCCGCGGCAGGACATGCCGGTCAAGGTCACGCTCGCCAACCTG
Source organism: uncultured Propylenella sp. (assembly GCA_964566475.1). GTDB lineage: Bacteria > Pseudomonadota > Alphaproteobacteria > Rhizobiales > Afifellaceae > DASWJZ01. The sequence continues at coordinate 2,899 of CAZMJQ010000301.1, forward strand.
CCCGCCGGCGCGGAGGCGTACGTGACGCTCGCCGCCGTCGATCTCGGCATCCTCAACCTCACGCGCTACGAGACGCCCGATCCGGAGACCTACTATTTCGGCCAGCGGCGCCTGGGCGTCGCGATCCGCGATCTCTACGGCCAGCTCATCGACCGCATGCAGGGCGTGCGCGGCACGGTGCGCTCCGGCGGCGACGCGAGCTTCGCCGAGTTCGAGGGCGAGGCGCCGCCCGAGACGCTGATGGCCTTCCACTCCGGCGTTGTCGAGGTCGGCGCCAACGGCACCGCCAGCATTTCGGTGCCCGTTCCCGACTTCAACGGCACGGTGCGCCTCATGGCGATGGCCTGGACCGCCGACGGCGTCGGCCACGCCGAGCGCGACGTGCTGGTGCACGACCCCGTGGTCGTGACGGCCAGCCTGCCGCGCTTCCTCGCCCCCGGCGACCGCTCGCGGCTGGCGCTCGACCTCGCGTCCGTCGAGGACGTGGCGGGAGAGATG
>CAZMJQ010000302.1:0-4840 GCA_964566475.1 uncultured Propylenella sp.
CGGACCTCCAGAAGCTGCTGCTGCTTCCTGAGCTTGAGGAGGTTGCGGCTGCGGGTGACGAACTCGTTGTGATCCACGGGGCTGTGCAGAAAGTCGGTGGCGCCGGCCTCCAGCGCGCTCAGCCGGAAGCTCCGCTCGTCATAGACGGTGATGACGACCACCGGCACGTCCGCGCAGCCGGGCAGCTCGCGGAACCGGCGCGTGAACTCCGACCCGTCGAGATTCGGCATCTTGTAGTCGGTTATGACGAGGTCGGGCGGATTGTCCCCCAGCCACGCGAGCGCGGCGAGCGGATCGGCGAACGCCTTGACCGTCACGCCCGGCTCGATCGACTGCGCCAGGCGCGAGTAGATGGTCCGGTTCGTCGATCGGTCGTCCAGTATCGCAACTAGGGCCATTGGCTCTCCGACACGCCTGGCGCGCCGCCCCCCTGCGGTTCATGCAGTCATTCCGCTCGTTCGGGTTGATCTTCACCGACAAATTTTAGCTTTCCGTTTGCCGGCGCCGTCGAAGGCCTCTGTGCAGGCTTCCTGCACGCCTTCATGAAATTAACCTTACGGGCGCCTTAAGACCGCGCGGGTCTGCCAGTCGGCCCTCGGCACGCCCGGAGCGGAGCCGCCCTCGCTCTTGACGGTCCCAGCCGCGCAAAGATAGCGTCGGGAGCGCCCGCGGACGGCAGGTCCGGGGCGCAAGAACGGGGAGGCGATGCGGAAGGGCGGCCCCGCGCTTCCGGCAAATCCGCTGCATTGACGATTGCGGGCGGCCGAGCGGCCGCGATCCATCTACCCTGCGCAAGGGCGATGCCCGGCGCAGCGGACGGTTAACGGCCCAGGGAGGGGCAGCCATGAAGACGATGAAGGGACCGGCGATTTTCCTCGCCCAGTTCGCCGGCGACAAGGCGCCGTTCAACTCCTTGAAATCAATCGCGGAATGGGCCGCGTCCCTCGGCTACAAGGGCATCCAGATCCCCTCCTGGGACGGCCGCCTGTTCGATCTCGGCAAGGCCGCCGACTCCAAGACCTATTGCGACGAGGTAGCCGGGACCTGTCGCGAGGCGGGCGTGGAGATCACCGAGCTGTCGACGCACCTCCAGGGCCAGCTCGTGGCGGTCCACCCCGCGTTCGACGCCGGCTTCGACGCCTTCGCCCCGAAGAACGTGCACGGCAACCCCAAGGCGCGCCAGAAATGGGCCGTCGACCAGATGAAGAAGGGCGCGAAGGCGTCGAAGAACCTCGGCCTCACGGCGAGCGTCTCCTTCACCGGCGCGCTCGCCTGGCCCTACCTCTATCCGTGGCCGCCGCGCTCGCCCGGCCTCATCGAGACCGCCTTCGACGAGCTGGCGAAGCGCTGGAAGCCGATCCTCGACGCCTACGACAAGGCCGGCGTTGACGTCGGCTTCGAGCTGCATCCAGGCGAGGACGTCATGGACGGCGTCACCTTCGAGATGTTCCTGGAGCGGCTCAACGATCACCCACGCTGCCAGATCAACTACGACCCGTCGCACTTCGTCCTGCAGCAGCTCGACTACATCGAGTTCATCGACTTCTACCACGAGCGCATCTGCGCCTACCACGAGAAGGACGCCGAGTTCAACCCGACCGGCAAGCAGGGCGTCTATTCCGGCTTCCAGAGCTGGGTGAACCGCGCCGGCCGCTTCCGCTCGCTCGGCGACGGACAGGTCGATTTCGCGTCCGTCTTCTCCAAGCTCGCCCAGTACGACTACGATTCCTGGCCGGTGCTGGAATGGGAGTGCGCCGTCAAGCACCCCGAGCAGGGCGCCGCGGAAGGCGCGCCCTTTATCGCCGCCCACATCATCCGCGTCACCGAGCACGCCTTCGACGATTTCGCCGGCGGCTCGATGGACGTAAGGGCCAACAAGAGGGCGCTCGGTATCGCGTAGCGGTCGGTTTGTGTTTAATGTCAGACCGATGGCCCTCCAGACCACTATACGGCGCCGAGCCGGGGAGAAAAGCGCGGCCGGCTTGATCGAAGCAGTGGCCGACTTGAAGCGGTTACTCGCCGTTTATGCGCGTGATAACGCCGGCCGCTTCATTCTGTTCGGCTCGGCGGCTCGCCGTGAAATGCGCCCTGACAGCGACGTGGATATCATGCTCGATTTCCCGGTCGAGCGGGAAAATGAGGCGCTCGCGTTCGCCGAGAAGGCGTGCCAGCGCCTTGGGCTGAAATGCGATGTCTTGAGCCTCCGCTGGACAAGCGATCGACTCCGCGCCCGCCTCGACAAAGAAGGACTCTTTCTCCCGGGCGACGAGGATCAGTGGGCCAGCGCGATGAGCATGGACGATCGTCTCGGCGACATTCTGGATGCGGCCCACGCCGCCACGTCGCACTTCAGGGCTGCGGGGCAGCTGTTTGAGCTCGGCGGGTTCGACCAAGCCGGCATTGAAGGCTACGGCCGCGGGATGGCGGTACTCCAAGCGATGCTCCAAGGGCATCGCGCACTGGAGGATGCGCTGGTGCGGATCATGAAGGCGTCGGGTGAGGCGCCGCCGAGCGGGTCGGATTGGCATCGACAGGTAATCGAGCGCGCCGCAGAACCCAGCGAGAACCGGCCGGCCATCCTGTCGCGCCGTCTGGCCGAAGCGGCGAGCGAAACGCGCAGCTTCCGGCACTTCGCGGCTCACGCCTATACGGTAACGTTCGATCCTGAGAAGGCGCGCGTCGCGGTCGACGCCGCACAAGTTCTTGCCGACGGGCTAGAGAAGGCAATAGCAAGCTTCGTGAAGACAATGCACCTGGGCTGACGGGGAAGGGGGCGCAATGGCCATCGAGGGACGCAGCGAGAAGCATTCCGGGCGCATCCGGCTCGGCATGGTGGGGGGCGGACAGGGCGCCTTCATCGGCGCCGTGCACCGCATCGCCGCGCGGATCGACGACGATTACGAGCTCATCGCCGGCGCGCTTGCCTCCGACCCGGAGCGCGCCAGGGCGTCGGGCCGCGAGCTCGGCCTGAAGGAGGATCGCGCCTACGGCTCGTTCGAGGAGATGGCCAGGCGCGAGGCGCGGCTGAAGGACGGCATCGAGGCCGTCGCCATCGTCACGCCGAACCACATGCACTTCCCCGTCGCGCGCGAGTTCCTGAAGCGCGGCATCCACGTCATCTGCGACAAGCCGCTGACCACCACGTTGCGCGACGCGAAGAAGCTCGCCGAGCTGGTGGAGAAGTCGGGCAGGGTCTTCGCGCTCACGCACAACTACACCGGCTATCCCATGGTCCGCCAGGCGCGCGAGATGATCGCTGCGGGCGCGCTCGGCGGCATCCGCCTTGTGCACGCCGAGTACGTGCAGGACTGGCTCACCACCAAGCTCGAGGACACCGGGCTGAAGCAGGCCGAATGGCGCACCGACCCGGCGCGCTCCGGCGCCGGCGGCGCCGTCGGCGACATCGGCACGCACGCCTACAATCTCGCCTGCTTCGTGTCGGGCCTCGACGCGGAGAGCCTCTCCGCCGATCTCACCACGTTCGTGGAGGGCCGCAGGCTCGACGACAACGTGCACGTCATGCTGCGCTACGCCAACGGCGCGCGCGGCATGATATGGGCGAGCCAGGTGGCGCCCGGTAACGAGAACCGCCTGACGCTGCGCGTCTACGGCACGAAGGGCGGGCTGGAATGGGCGCAGGAAGACCCGAACTACCTCTGGTACACGCCGCACGGCGAGCCGAAGCGTCTGATCACCCGCAACGGCGCTGGCGCGGGAGGTGCGGCCGGGCGCGTCAGCCGCGTGCCGCCTGGCCATCCGGAAGGCTATTTGGAGGGCTTCGCCAACATCTATGCGGAGGCAGCCAGGGCGATCGTCGCCGCGCGCAACGGCGGCAAGCCCGATAAGGACGTGATCTTCCCCACGGTCGATGACGGCGTGAAGGGCGTCGCCTTCATCGAGGCCTGCATCAGGTCGAGCGGCCGCAACGCCGCGTGGGTCAATCTCTGACCCCTGCCCCGCTGATGCCGCGATGGCCGGTTAGCTGGCGCGGATGGTCTGCCGGAACCTGACAATCGTCGCCCTCGTCGGCGTCGCTGCATCTCTCATGCTTCCGGCAAGAGCCCCGGCGGTCACGTTGTCGCCCCCGCCCGCGCAGGAGGAGACGGCGGACGACAACGCTTCCGCCGAAACAGCGGAAGCGGACCCCGAGGCCGCGCAGAAGGCACTGTGCGACGCCATCGAGACGGCCGCCGCGGACCATGATCTGCCGGTCGGCTTCTTCACGCGCCTCATCTGGAAGGAGAGCCGCTTCCGCTCCGATGCCGTCAGTCCGAAGGGCGCACAGGGCATCGCACAGTTCATGCCAGGCACCGCCGCGGAGCGCGGGCTGGAGGACCCGTTCGACGCCGCCACTGCCCTCCCCGCCTCGGCAGGCTACCTCGCCGACCTCAACGCGCGTTTCGGCAACCTCGGTCTCGCCGCGGCGGCCTACAATGCCGGGCCGGACCGCGTGGCGCGCTGGCTCGCGGAAAGCTCCACCCTTCCCTTCGAGACGCAGGACTTCGTGCTCACCATCACCGGCCTTCCGGCAGAGATGTGGGCGGACCCGGAGCGAGAGCCCGCGCTTCCGGAGGAGGCCGAGGACGCCCGCGACTGCCTGGCGCTCGCCGCCCTGCTCAGGGGGCCCGGCTCGCCGCTCGCGCCCGACCTCGAGACCGGCTGGGGGCCGTGGGGCGTGCAGGTGGCGGGCAACTTCTCACGCGCCAAGGCCGTCGCCGCCTACGCCGCGCTCGGTCAGCGCTTCCCCGACCTCGTGGGCGGCCGGCCGCCGATGATCGTCTCCGGTCGCGTGCCGGGCCGCGGAACGCGAAGCTTCTACCGCGTCCGCATCCCGGCCGAG
>CAZMJQ010000303.1:0-8136 GCA_964566475.1 uncultured Propylenella sp.
TCCCGTTCGCGCGCCGCCTTGGTGAACTTCCTCACCACGAGGTCGCGTTTCAGCTTCGACAGGTAGTCGATGAAGAGCACGCCGTTGAGATGATCCACCTCATGCTGGATGCAGGTGGCGAGCAGCCCGTCGGCCTCCAGCTCCTGCGGCTTGCCGTGATAGTCGACGTAGCGCACGCGCACCTTCGCCGGCCGCTCCACCTCTGCGTAATAGTCGGGGATCGAGAGGCACCCCTCCTCGTAGGTCGAGCGCTCCTCCTCCGAGCGCCAGACGATCTCCGGGTTGATGAGGAAGAGCGGGTTGCTCTCCTCCTCCTCGCGCGCCACGTCGATGGTGATGATGCGGCGCGGCTCGCCGACCTGGATCGCCGCGAGCCCGATGCCGGGCGCTTCGTACATGGTCTTGAGCATCTGGTCGAGGAAGCGCCGCGTCGCGTCGTCGACCGTCTCCACCGGCGCGCTCTCCTGGCGCAGCACGGGGTCGGGAAGGGTGAGGATTTCGAGGTTCGCCGTCACCCGCGCGACATAGGGGGCGGGGGAGGGGAGGTCAATCGCGTGGGGAGAAGGCAGCGCTCTTGTTCCCGTAACGGGAACAGACTACATTGGCATGTGCAGATCATCGCGAAGCGGACGCTCCGTCTCTTCTGGGAGCAGCACAATCAGGCGGAGATTCCGCTTCGCGCCTGGTATGCGATCGTGGACCGGGCGGAATGGACGGGACCAGCCGAGGTTAAGCGGATGTTCGGAACGACGGTCGATTTCGTGGGCGACAACCGCATCGTGTTCGACATCGGCGGCAACAAATATCGGCTCGTCGTTCACGTAGCCTACGCATATAGGCGCGTGCTGGTGAAGTTCGTCGGAACCCACGCGCAGTACGACAGGATCGATCCGGAGACCGTCTGAATGAGAAACGTTCGCCCGTTGCGCTCGGAAGAGGATTACGACTGGGCTCTCGAGGAGATCGCCGGCTATTTCGAGAGGCCGCCGAAGCCGGGATCGGCGGAGGCCGACCGGTTTGATCTTCTTGCCGCCGTCATGGAAGCGTATGAGGAGAAGCACTGGCCCATCGAGCCGGCCGATCCGGTCGACGCGATCCGCTATCGGATGGAAACAGGGGGCTATACGCAAGCCGATCTCGGGCGGCTGCTCGGATCGCGGCCGCGCGCCTCCGAGATCCTCAACCGGAAGCGCGCGCTCACTCTCCCGATGGCCTACAAGCTGCACCGCGAGTGGAATATCCCGGCCGAGGCGCTGATCAGGCCTTACCACTTGGAACGTTAGGCTACCCCACCGAACTCACCGCAGCGTCTGGCGATGAGATTGCTAACGGGCAAGCTATTCGCATCGATCGCTAGGCCCGGATCTTCCGCCTCATCAGCCGTGCATACTCCGCTTCGGGGACGCCGTAAGAACCGCCGGCGACCTCCTTCAGCCCATTGCGGTCGAGCACGACGATCCTGCCCCGCTCGGGGTTGATCAGTCCGTCGTGCTCAAGCCTGTGAAGCGCGACGGTCACGCCGGCGCGCCTCACCGAGAGCATGAGCGCCAGGAAGTCGTGGATGATCGGCAACCCGTCGCCGTCGATCCGGTCGTGCGCCATGAGCAGCCATCGCGCGAGGCGTTCCTCCAGCTTTCCGTTCGCGTTCGAGATCGCCGTATGGGCGACCTGGATCATGAAGGCCTGGGCATAGCAGAGGAGCTTTTCGCGCAGCGTCTCGCTTTCGCGCATCGCCGAGCGGAAGTCTTCGGCAGCGATGCGATATCCGCGACCGGCGACCTGCATGTACGTATCATGGGGAGAGCGATCGTTGCCCATGAGGACGACGATGCCGCTCATGCCTTCGCACCCGATGAGGGCGATCTCCAGCGGTTTCTGGCGCGGCCCCCGCGCAACAACCGATGCGATGCCGCTCTCCGGGAAGTAGATGTGCTTGATCGGTCTGTTGGCCTTCTCGCATTCCCGCCGGCTATGCAACTCGATCGCCTCGAGCTTCGGCGAAATCAACGCGATGTCGTCTCTAGACAGCGCTTGCAGCAGAAAATTCCGGAATGGAGGGGATGTCTTCGAGGACATGTGCTCCTCCCTCTGTTGGGGCAAGAGCACCTTCTTCGTCCCTCAGCCGCCGGCGCCCGAGTAATGGCCGGCGATTCCATGTATGTCGGAGGTCTTCACCTCGTTTACAAGCTAAGGTTTCGTACGAAACCGTACCCTTCTGGGAACTGAGAGCCGCGGAACGGGATTACCGGGTGAGGCTGGGTGCCTCGGCGGCATCGAGCACCGAGCAATGAAACGCGGCTCCTGCATCTCAGCGCGCTCGCGGAACAAGGACCGGTGTGTCACAAGAAGGGCAGATGAAGTTGACGATCCTCGTTGTCGAGGACGAATGGTTCACGCGCCTGGAAATCATGGAGTTTTTGGAAGCCCATCGATACCGGGTCATCGAGGCGAGGGACGGGGAGGCGGCGGCAGAGGCTCTTGGCAAGGAGGATGGCGTAGACGCCGTCGTCACCGACGTGCGGCTGGACGGAGAGATGGACGGCTGGGACGTCGCGGAAATGGCGCGCCGGGCTGACCCAGACATCCCCGTCGTCTACACGTCGGGCGCGGCCGCTGCGCCGGAGCGTCTGGTTCCCGGAAGCGTCTTCCTGAGGAAGCCCTACCAACTGGACGGGCTGCTCGATGTCTGCCGCAAGCTGTGCGAGGCGAAGAGCCGGCCTGGGTGAACGCCCTATGTCGCGCCCGCGTCACTGCATGGGGAGCCGTCGTTCGAACCTGTGCTGTCCTTGTCGTTCTCGATCTCGACCAGCTGCCCCGCGAGCGGCGTCCAGCGGTGCTGGTCTCCGCATGCGGGACAAACGATCATGTAGGGAGGCTCGCCCCTCAGCGTGCCGAAATCGGGAAAGACGTCATCCCCTGTGACCGGGCACTTTGCGATCAATCCTGTCATGTCTCCGCCCCGCCCGCCCCGCAATCTGCCTATGGCCTGCGGCGGCCCGCCGGGCGCGTTCCGCTCTCTTGTCCGCGAAACAGGTGCGTCGCCGGGCTTCCGAGAGGCGGCGGGTCGGATGGACCAGCTTGTCCACGGAACCGCACGCCGCGCCAGTTCGACGTGACGTAAGCGCTCGTCTTGTCGAGAAAGACCATCTTGTTGACGTCGCTCACCCAGGAAAGCGGGATCAGATGATCATATCCGTATCCTGCACTGACGCTGGTGATCTTCAGCGTGCCGTCGTCCTTGAGACCGTTGACAAATCCGACGCAGCAATCGTCAGCGGAAATAACGGTCATATCCTCCCTGATGCGGTCGATGATCATTGACGCCTCCTCGTCGACGACCCCCCGTCTGTCCGCTCATTGGCACGCCTTACGGTAGGGTCGCGGCCGGGAGCCGGCAAGCGAAAGCGTTGTACATCAACGTACGAATCAGCGGCCCGTGCCCCGCAGCCGATGCAATCGTTTGCGGCCAACCGCCGGCCAGGCCGGATGGCAGCGCCACCTAAGTTTGCTCGTCCTTCAGGCTCAGTATGTAGGCCACCACGTCGCTCAGCTCCTGCCCATTCAGCACGATATTCGGCATGGTGGGATGCGATGTCGTCATCCATGCATAAAGGGCCATCTCGGTGATGCCGGGCGTGTTTGCTATGTCCTCGAAAGGCAGCGCCTCGAGCGCTTCGAAGGGCAGCGGGGCGGGGTCCGGACCGACGCCCTCGCCGGCGAGAACCGCATGGCACACGGAACAGGCCTCCTCTGCGACTATCTGACCCGCCTCGGGGTTGCCGGTCTCCTGCGCGAGAGCGCCGGTGCAGCACGCGACAGACACGGCCGTCAGCAAAGCGATGGTGCGCATTGGCTACTCCCAGATTCCAAACCGCGTTGACATCCATCCTAGCCGCACAACGGGCAAAGGGAAGCTCCTGCTTCGTCTGCTCCTTCGCCGCGCTGCCGCTTCTCGTTCCAGTTTCGGGTGCGTCAAACAGGCAGGCTGACCAGCGCCCTCAGCCCGCCCCCGGCACGGTTCTCCAGCCGGACGTCGCCTCCATGCGCGCGCGCGACGGATCGCGCGATGGCAAGCCCCAGCCCGGCACCGCCGGTGTCGCGGCTGCGTGAGCCTTCCAGCCGCACGAACGGGTCGAACACGCGCTCCAGCTCCGCCTCCGGAATACCCGGCCCGTCGTCGTCGATGACGATCCGCACGTCGTCGTCGCCACGCTCCACGCGGACGCGCGCCCGGGTGCCGTAGAAGCTCGCATTGTCGATGAGGTTGCCGATCGCTCGCTTCAGCGCCAGCGGCCGGCAGCTCAGCGTCACCGGCGGCGAGTCCTCGAACCGCACGTCGCGCCCGTTCTCCGCCGCGTCCTCCACGATGCTCTCCGCCAGCGCGGCCACGTCAATGGCGCGGGTCTCCTCGCTCTCCGCGTCGCCGCGCGTGAAGGCGAGCACCGCCTCGGCCATGGCCTGCATCTCGGCGAGCGTCTCCAGGATCTTCTCGCGCGTCTCCTCGTCCTCGACGAACTCGGCGCGGAGCCGGAGCGTGGTGATCGGCGTGCGAAGGTCGTGGGCGATCGCCGCCAGCATGGCCGTGCGGTCGCGCACGAACCGGTCGATCCGCTCGCGCATGCGGTTGAAGGCGATGTTCGCCTGCCGCGTCTCCTGCGGCCCGGTCTCCGGCAGGGACTCGAAGCTATCGCCGCGCCCCAGCCGGTCCGCGGCGCCGGCGAGCCGCCTCAGCGGGCCGCTGGCGAAGCGCACGCCGAGCGCTCCCACCGCCGCCACCGCCGCGGCCGAGATGAGGAACGAGGCGAGGAAGGCGCGGCCAAGCGGCGGCACGGGCGGCCGCTCCGCGGCGGCGTTCAGCCAGCGTCCGTCGTCCAGCCGGATCGACGCGCGGGCCCAGTGCGGCGCGTGGTGGTCGCGTTCATCCCCGTCCTCGTCGCCGCGCTCCCGATGTCGCCAGCGCCACGGCGGCCCCGCCACGTCGACGCGCACGTCGTCCACGCCCTTGCCGGTCGCCGCGGCGAGGCGGTCGCGGAGCTCGAGCTCGATGCCCTTGTGCCAGGTGGCCTCGGCGTCCGGAGTGATCGTGAGGCGGAAGCCGGACGAAGCGGCGGCCGCGACCAGCTTGTCGTGAAGCTCGGCCGGCGCTTCCTCCAGCAACTCCACGACCGATACGAACCGCGCGAGGAGGTTTTCTCGGTAGGTTTCGCGGAAGGACTTCACCCGCTCGCCGGCGAACAGCGCGAAGGTCACGACCTGCGCGACGACGAGCGTCAGGATGAGGAGCGCCGCCAGCCGGCCGGCGAGGCTCTTCGGCCACAGTCTCAGCCGTATCCTCATGCCGGCCCGACCTCGCCGGCAAAGCTGTAGCCGTCGCCCCAGGCGGTCCTGATGAGCTCCGGCCGGCGCGGGTCGCGCTCGATCTTCTTCCTGAGCCGGCTGATCTGGTTGTCGATGGAGCGGTCGAACGGCTGCGCCGCGCGCCCGCGCGTCAGGTCGAGCAGCTGGTCGCGGCTGAGGATCATCCCGGGCCGCTCCAGCAGCGCCGCGAGCAGCCGGAACTCGCCGCTCGACAGCGGCACCGCCACGCCGTCCTCGCCCACCAGCTCCCGCCGCCCGCGGTCGAGGATCCAGCGGTCGAACCGGACCCGCCCCGGGGCCGGACCGCGGCTCCGCGGCAGCGTCTGCGTGCGCCGCAGCACCGCCTTGATCCGCGCCAGCAGCTCGCGCGGATTGAACGGCTTCGAAAGGTAATCGTCCGCCCCGACCTCGAGCCCCACGATGCGGTCGGTCTCTTCGCCCATGGCCGTCAGCAGGATCACCGGGATGTCCTGGCTCTCGCGCAGCGACCGGGTGAGCGACAGCCCGTCCTCGCCCGGCATCATGATGTCGAGCACCACGAGGTCGATCTTCGCCGTCTGCATCGCCCGTCGCGCCGCCGCGGCGCTCTCCGCCACGGTGGTCCGAAGCCCCTGCTTCTGCAGGTAGCGTGCGACGAGGTCGCGTATGTCGCGGTGGTCGTCGACGATCAGGATGTGCGGCGTCTCGTCCATGCGGCTCCAGCTAAACCCCAAGGAAACGGCGGCTGCAGAAGAAAAATGTAACAGAGTGTACCGGCTTCGGATGCCGGCACGAAGCGCGACAAAGTCGGCCGCCGGCGTCTATAGTTCTGCGACATCCGCGCCCCACGTCTCCCCCGTTCAATCCGCGACACCTCGCGGCACCCTGATCGAGTGAAGGAGACTTCAGATATGAGAACGAGCGTGAAGATGGCGCTTGCCACCGGCGTCCTCGCCGCGGGCGGGGCGGTGCTCTTCGTCGGCTCCAGCTATGCGGAGCGCGGTTTCGGCATGATGGGTCACGGCCCGGGCGGCCACGGCGGAGCGATGGTGCGCGAGATGCTGGCGAGCGTCGATACGAACGGCGACGGCGCCCTCTCGCAGGAGGAGATCGACGCGGCCGTCAATGCGCGCTTCGCCGAGTTCGACGCCGATAACAGCGGCGGCCTGTCGCTGGAGGAGTTCCAGGCGCTCTGGGCCGAGATCACGCGCCCGATCGCCGTGCGCGCCTTCCAGTTCCTCGACCCCGACGGCGACGCCAACATCGCCAGGGAGGAGCTCGCCGACCGCTTCGGCTCGGTCGTCGCCAGGTTCGACCGCAACGACGACGGCGTGCTCGATGCGAGCGACCGCCCGCACCGCCGCGGCTGGGGCCACGGACCGCGCGGCCGCGGGATGGACCGCGGCGGCCCGCAGAACGACGAGTAGGACCCGCCTGCTCGTTGCGGGCGGGCCGCTTACCGCCCCCCGAGCGGCTCGCCCAATGCCAGGGCGCCGGAGCTCACGCTCCGGCGCCCGCGACCCATTGCGGAGGCCGCCAGAGTGAAGGAGGAGACGCCGATGCCCGATGCGCCCGACTACCCTGGCATGCCGCGCTGGGTGAAGATATCCGGAGCGGTCGTCGCCATCTTGGTCTTGCTGATAGCCGTCGTTGTCGCCACTGGTGTCGGCGGTCCGCACGGTCCAGGGCGCCATCTGCAGTCAGGCGACGCCGCCGGCGACCTGCCGCCGCGGCCCTGAGGCGTCCGCCGATGACGGTGGCCCCCCGCCTGCGGAAGCTCTTGCTTGCCGCGCATGTAATCGTCGCGGTGGGAGCGCTCGGCGCGGTCGCCGTCTTCCTCGCCCTCTCGATCGCGGGTCTCACGAGTCAGGATGCGCAGATGGTGCGCGCCGCCTATCTCGCGATGGCGCTCACTGCCAGCTACCTCATCCTGCCGCTGGTCGTGGCTTCGCTGCTGATCGGGCTTGTCCAGTCGCTCGCCACCGAGTGGGGCTTGTTCCGTCACTACTGGGTCGTGGCGAAGCTCATCCTCACCTTGGTCACGCTCGTTGTGCTGCTTTTGCAGATGGACGGGATCGGCCATATGGCGACCGTTGCGGCGGAGACGACGTTCTCCGGCCCCGATCTTCTCGAACTGAGGAGATCGCTGAGACTCCACGCCGCTGGCGGTCTGGTGGTTCTGATCGTGCTCGTAGTCCTTTCGGTCTACAAGCCACGCGGCATGACGCGCTACGGGTGGCGCAAGCGCTATGGGCCTCATGGCTGACGCCGCACAGCCGGCTCAGCCTGCGCGGATTGTGTGGCCGGCTGCGCGGCTTCGGCATCACGGCCGTTCCGAATTCCCGAATCATCGGCTACAAGAACAATATGGAAACGATCGTCACGACGATCGCGGGGAGGGCGGTCACGCTGGGCGAGGCGGCGATCCTCGCCGCGATCCTGCTTCTCCTCCTTTTCGGCGCCGTGGTCGCCATCCTCTGGCGCGCCGCCCGCGCCGGCCGCCGCGCCGAAGAGGAGGCCGCCGGGCGCGCGCGCGAGCTTGAAGCACGGATTGGCTCGCTCGTCTCCGCGCAGTCGGAGACGGCGGGCCGCATCCAGGCCATGGCCGAATCGCTCGGCGGGCGGCAGGCCGAGCTCAACACGACATTGTCGGAGCGCCTCGACGGCCTGTCGCACCGCCTCAACCAGTCGATGGGCGATTCGGCGAAGACCACGCACGAGAACCTGAAGCGCCTGCACGAGCGGCTCGCCGTGATCGATTCCGCGCAGCGCAACATCACCGACCTCACCGGGCAGGTG
>CAZMJQ010000304.1:0-11335 GCA_964566475.1 uncultured Propylenella sp.
CATGTCGAAGCGGCCGTCGCGGATGCAGTCGTCGTGGATATGAACACCCACCACCTCGCCGAAGGTCACCCAGTTGTTCGTGGGCCGGCCGTCCAGCCCGATGAGCTCCTGCGTGCTCAGCACCTTGCATTCGAGCGCCGCAGGTGCAGCGGCGACGCGCGGCGGCTCCACGAGGCGCGACGGCGCAGTCTTCAGACCGGTCGCCTCGAACTCGCTCTCTCCGTGTGGCAGCGTGGCGGACGACAGGTTCACCGCCTCGCGCAGCTCCCAGGTTGCGAGATTGCAGACGAACTCGCCGGTGGCCTCGAGATTGCAGACGCTGTCCTTGCGCCCGGCCGAGGAGAACATGACGATGTCGGGCCGCGAGCAGACGGCGTTGAAGAAGCTGTAGGGCGCGAGGTTGACCCGGCCTTCCGCGCCGATTGTGGATATCCACCCGATCGGGCGCGGCGCGACGATGGCCTTCACCGGATCGAACGGGAGACCGTGATCGCGCGTCGCAGTTTCATAGAACATGCGCGCTAGGCTCCCGGCCGCCAGGCGCTGGTGATCGCATCCACGTCGGGGCGGTCGCGCTCCGTCGGCGGCATCTTCGGCGTCCCGATATGCACGAAGCCGGCGACGCGTTCGCCGTCCTTCAACCCGAGGAAGCGGACGGCCTCCGCGTCATAGGCATACCAGCCGGTGAGCCATTGGGCTGAGAAGCCGTGCGCCGCGGCGGCATGGATAAGATTGAAGCAGACCGCCCCGGCCGAGAGCTGCTGCTCCCACAGCGGAATCTTCGGATGCTCCGGGTCGGCGGTGGAGACGACCGCGACAACCAGCGGAGCGTCCGCGAAGCCCTTCGCCTTCTGCGCCCTGACCTGCCGCTCCTTTTCGTCAGGATGCTCCCCAGCGATTCGGACGAGCCCCTCCACGGCCGCAGCGCGGGCCTCCGCGTCGAAGAGGATGAACCGCCACGGCGCCAGCTTGCCGTGGTCAGGCACGCGCGCGGCGATGGTGAGCATTTGCCTCACCGTCTCCGTATCCGGTGCGGGATCAGCCAGCTGCGCGGCCGGAATCGTGCGTCGGCGGGCAAGGTAGCCGGCGAGCCGGTCGTCCATCGTCGAAGCCTCGGGTCTTGAATTCGCCATGCTGGCGGGCTTAGCACGGCTTCCCGGAATCGCCATTCCCACGCAGCGGGGGTTGACCAGCCTATGTCCCTTGCAGTGCGCATGCTTATCGCTCTGATGCTGCTCGCCGGCTCGGTGCCGGTCCGGGCGCAGCAGGACGCCGGGCCAAGTGGCGACATCTTCGCTCCCGGCCTGGTCGCACCGAACCTCGATTTCCGTCTGAACACGCCGGACGGTAGCCTCACGGCGCCCTTGCCGTATGGGCCGGGCGCCGAGAACCCGACGGTCGCGCAGGCGCCCGGCCGGCGCTACAATCTAGTTCTACAGGCGCGTCTGGTGGAAGACGGCGGCCTTCTGAGCGAGGGCGTCACGTGGCGGGTCTTCGATGCGCAGCCCGACCTCAGTGGCGAGCTTCCGCTCCTCTTGGAAACGGAGCCGGGAGGTACGTCCACCGTTCAGCTTCCGACCGGCGAGTATTTCGTCCATGCGGCCTTCGGCCGCGCGGGCGCCACGAAGCGGGTGACGGTCCTCGACGACGACCAAATGGAGTCGCTGGTGCTGAATGCCGGCGGCCTCAAACTCGATTCGGTGGTGGGCGAGGACCAGCCGGTGCCGCCATCCCGGCTCTCCTTCGAGATCCTGCAGCAAAACGAGAACGGCGACCTTCTTGCAGTCGTCCCGAATGCCTCCGCCGCCCGCGTCATCCCGCTGAGCGCCGGCAGCTATCACGTCGTAAGCCGCTATGGCGGCGTCAACGCCGTGGTGCGCGCCGATATCGAAGTCGAGGCAGGCAGGCTGACTGAGGCGACCATGCGTCATACCGGCGCCGAGGTCACACTGAAGCTCGTCTCAGAGGAAGGCGGCGAGGCCCTCGCCAATACGAGCTGGGCCGTCACGACGCAGGACGGGATCACCGTGCACGAATCGATCGGCGCGTTTCCCTCAATCGTGCTTGCAGCCGGAACCTATACGGCGATCGCCAAGCACCAGCAGGAGATCTATTCGCGCGACTTCACGGTCGAAACCGGGATCGAGCGCGACATCGAGGTCCGGCTGGAGGACGTGGTCCAGCCGGAGACCGGGACCGTCGTCCGCCCGGACCTTGCCCCTGAGCAGACGGAGCCGTAGCTACGCCGCGTCGCCGCGCAGGTCCGGCGGAGCCGCTTCGTTCACCACTTCCGTCACGGCCTCATCGACCTTCACAACCTGCTGGTCCTTGGCGCCTAGGCGGCGGATGGAGACGGTCTCTTCCTCAGCCTCGCGCCGGCCGACCACGAAGATCAGCGGCACCTTCGCGACGGAGTGCTCGCGGACCTTGTAGTTGATCTTCTCGTTGCGCAGGTCGGCCTCTGCCCGCAGTCCGGCGGACGAGAGCCGGGCGACCAACGCCTCGGCATAGGAATCCGCATCGGAGGTGATGGTGGCGACGACCACCTGGACCGGCGCCAGCCACAGTGGCAGCCGCCCGGCGTGGTGCTCCAGCAGTATCCCCATGAAGCGCTCGAACGAACCGAGCACCGCCCGGTGCAGCATGGCGGGACGGTGCCGCTCGCCGTCCTCGCCGACATAGCTGGCGTCGAGCCGCTCCGGCAGCACGTAGTCGAGCTGATAGGTGCCGCACTGCCACGTGCGACCGATCGCGTCGGTCAGATGGAACTCCAGCTTCGGGCCGTAGAAGGCGCCCTCCCCCGGCGCCAGCTCGTAGTCGATGCCCGATGCGGTAAGCGCGTCGGCAAGCGATTTCTCCGCGCGGTCCCATACCGCGTCGTCGCCGGCGCGCACGTCCGGGCGCGTCGCGAGCTTATAGCGAATGTCGGTCAGCCCCATGTCGCCGTAGACCTTTGCGAACAGTGCAAGGAATCGCTGCGTCTCCGCTGTCACCTGATCGTCGGTGCAGAAGATGTGCGCGTCGTCCTGCGTCATCTGGCGCACCCGCATGAGGCCGTGCAGGGCGCCGTGCGCCTCGTTTCTGTGGCAGCAGCCGAACTCCGCCATGCGGATCGGCAGATCGCGATAGGACTTGATTCCCTGGTTGAATATCTGGATATGCGCCGGGCAGTTCATCGGCTTGATGGCCATCCAGCGCTCGACCTCGCCGTGGATGATGGGACCGTGCTCCTCGGTGTTGGGCGTATGGTCGGGCACCACGAACATGTTCTCGCGAAACTTCGACCAGTGCCCGGAGCGCTCCCAGAGCTTCGAATCCAGGAGCTGCGGGGTCTTCACCTCCACGTAACCGTCGGCGTCGAGGCGGCGGCGCATGTACGCCTCCAGCACGCGCCAGACCGCGAAGCCCTTCGGGTGCCAGAACACCGAGCCCTGCGCCTCCTCCTGGAAATGGAATAGGCCCATGTCGCGGCCGATGCGGCGGTGGTCACGCTTCTCCGCCTCCTCCAGCATGGTGAGGTAGGCGTCGAGCTCCTTGCGGCTTGCCCAGGCCGTGCCGTAGATGCGCTGCAACTGCTGGCGGCTGGAATCGCCGCGCCAGTACGCGCCCGCGACGCGCAGGAGCTTGAAGGCGTCGCCGACGCAGCCGGTCGAGGGCATGTGCGGGCCGCGACAGAGGTCGAACCAGTCGCCCTGGAAGTAGACCTTCACGTCCTCGCCCTCAGGGATGGCATCGACCAGCTCGACCTTGAACATCTCACCATTGTCGCCGAAGACCTGACGCGCGCGGGCGCGGCCCCACACCTCCTTGGTAAAGGGCCGGTCCGCGGCGACGATCTCGCGCATTTTGGCCTCGATCGCCTCGAAGTCGTCGGTGGAGAACGGCTCGTTGCGGAAGAAGTCGTAGTAGAAGCCGTTCTCCACGACTGGACCGATGGTCACCTGCGTCCCGGGGAAGAGCGCCTGCACCGCCTCCGCCAGAACGTGCGCGCAGTCGTGCCGGATGAGCTCCAGCGCGGCGGTGTCTTCGCGCTTCACGATCTCCACCGACGCGCCGCTCGGTACAGGGTCGGCGAGGTCAGCGAGCGCGCCGTTCACCTTCACGGCGACGGCCTTCTTGGCCAGCGACCTGGAGATGCCCTCCGCCACGGTCGTGCCCGTCGCGCCTTTCGGGAAGTCGCGTTTGGTACCGTCGGGAAGTGATATCGTGACCATGGCTTCCACGTCGCGCAGCCTGATGCGGCGGCGCCGCCCTTTCGTGTTCTCGTATTGAGGACCGCCGGCCCGACGCTCAATCTGGAAGATCGGAGCCCCAGAAACCGTAGCGCCACGGCCTATACCAGCGGGCCCTTTCGGGCAAGGTTTCCGGAACTGGGTCGAAGCCGCTCGAGCCAAAGGGGCGGCAGCGCCAGAAGCGCGCGGTGGCCATCCATCCGCCGCGCCATAGGCCGAAACGCTCGATCGCGGTGTCGGCATATTCGGAGCAGGTGGGCAGATGACGGCAGGTCCGACCGACGAGGCTCGACAGGCTGTAGCGGTAGACGCGGACGAGCCCGCGGACGAGGAGCCCAGGAATCGCCACGAGCCAGCCCACGGCGGCCGTTCCAGAGCCGCGCAATTCGCCCAAGTGCGCGGCGGTTCGCTCCACATCAGAACGATCGCGGGCTTCCCGGTCGATGTCAGTTGGCCTCTGCACGGATGCTCTTCACCGTCCGCGCCCCAAGTTCTCGTCGGCGACGTCCTCGAAGACGACCCAGATAGCGTCCTTCGGCAGTTCGGCGGGCTCGCTGATCGCGTCGGTGACGCGGCGCGATCTCTCGTCCTTGCGCTGCTGCGAATCGCCTTTGAGGATCCGGATGTTCACGAAAAGCATGCGCTTCTCCCCCTGCTGACACGTACAGGGCCGTGGCGGTGCCGCGTCGGAACCCGCTTCACGTGCCACCGTTCTTCTTGGCCTCGAGCTGATCCACCGCGTCGACCACGGCATCGAAGGTCAGCATGGTGGAGGCATGGCGCGCCCGGTAGTCGCGCACCGGCTCCAAGTATTTGAGGTCGGACCAGCGGCCGTCGGGCGGCGCGCCGTTCGCCTTCAGCATCCTGCGCATGGTTTCGCGCAGCTCGCGCAACTCTTGCGGCGTGGAGCCGATCACGTTGCGTGCCATGATGGACGAGGAGGCTTGGCCGAGGGCACAGGCCTTCACATCATGCGCGAAGTCCGACACCCGCCCGTCGGCCATCTTTACGTCGACGGTGACGGTCGAGCCGCAGAGCCGCGAATGCGCGCGGGCCGAGGAGTCAGGATCAGAGAGCCGCCCAATCCTAGGAATATTTCCCGCGAGTTCGAGAATCTTGGTGTTATAGATGTCGTCCAGCATGCGCGATGGACCTGAGCGTCCGTGCCGATTGGTCAAATCCTTCCAGCCACTATATAGGAACCCGAGGGTCGGCAGCGCCATCGAAATCCGGCCCGGCGGAAAGCGAGATAATGAGTGCGGACATAAAGAGACTTGAGCCGAAAGTGGAGCCCAAGGCCGATCGGCCGACGCGCAAGGCGGCCGAGGAGGCCGTAAGGATCTTGATCGCGTGGACGGGCGACGATCCCGACCGCGAGGGCCTCGTCAACACGCCGCACCGCGTGGTACGGGCCTTCGAGGAGCTTTACTCCGGCTACCGGGGCGACCCGGCTGATGTGCTCGGTGCGACATTCAAGGACATCGGCGGGTTCCAGGACATGGTCCTGGTGCGCGACATCCCCTTCTATTCGCATTGCGAGCACCACATGGTGCCCTTCATGGGTCGCGCCCACATTGCCTACTATCCTATTGACGGCGTTGTTGGTCTCTCCAAGCTCGCGCGCCTCGTCGACCTCTATGCGCGGCGGCTGCAGACGCAGGAGACGCTGACGGCTGAGATCGCCGACGCGCTGGAGCGTTTCCTCGGTGCGCGCGGGGTGGCGGTCATGCTGGAGGCGGAGCACCTTTGCATGTCGATGCGCGGCGTCCACAAGGCCGGCACGTCGACCATGACCTCGCGCTTCACCGGGGTGTTTCGGGACGATGCAGCCGAGCGCGAAAAGTTTCTGACCCTCATTCGCCCGACATCCAGGTAGCGGGCCATCGCCTCCACATGCCTGCCTCACCCGAGGACGCACGCCCCGACGAGAGGCTCTCGATCGAAGAGAACGACCGGTTCTCGCCGCGCTTCGATCGCAGCGGCCTCATCCCGTGCATCACGGTCGACACAGATCGCGGCGACGTGCTGATGATGGCCTGGATGAACGAGGAAGCGCTCCGGCTGACGCTCGAGACGGGCTTCGCGCATTACTGGAGCCGCTCGCGGCAAGCGATCTGGAAGAAAGGCGAAACGTCGGGCGCAACGCAGCGCGTGGTAGAGCTGCGGACGGACTGCGACCAAGACGTCGTCCTGCTCAAGGCAGCGGTCGGAACCCGTGCCAACACCTGCCATACCGGCCGCGCGACGTGCTTCTACCGCACCGTTCCGCTCGGCGCCGGGCCGGTCGAGCGGAAATTCGAGCCGTTCGACCAGACCGACGACTGACCTGCGGTCCGCCGGCGGTCAGGCGGTAGCGATATACTCGCGGATCTGATCCGCCTCGCGCTCCACGTCCTCGATCCGCCGTTTCACCACGTCTCCGATGGAGACGATGCCGGCCAGCCTGCCGTCCTCAAGAACCGGCAAGTGACGGAATCGGCCGCTGGTCATTTCCTGCATCACCTCGTTGATCGTGTCCTCCGGCTTGCAGGTCACGACCTTCTCCGTCATCCAGGCCCGCGCCGGTTTGGCCAGCCCATCGCCCCCATGCTTGGCGACGGCCCTCACGATATCGCGCTCGGAGACGATGCCGCGAATGGTGCCCTCGTCTATAATGACGACAGCGCCGATCTTCTTGTCGGCCAGCGTAGCGGCAATCGCGGCAAGCGAGGCGTTGGGTCCGGCGGTCACAACATCCCTGCCCTTCTCGTTGATGATCCGTGCGACGGTCATCGACACCTCCCTGGTCTCGTCGGCTCTCCTAAAGAAGCACTACCGCTAGCTTAGAAAGCCGGCATTCCTGAGGCTAGTCCGGCCGGTGGCCGCCGCGCACCGGGTCGAGCAGCGGAAAAAACAGAATTCCCGCCAGAAATCCGCCGATATGCGCCTCCCAGGCGATCGCCCCGGAAATGTCTGCGCCGAGCCCGCCGGTCAGCCCGAAAAGCAGATTGACGGCAAACCAGATGGCTATGAAGGCCAGCGCACGCCGGTTGCGCAAGGCGGCGCGAAGCGGCTCCGCCGGGACCCGGTTGGCGGTCCGCATGCCGCCGCCGGCGAGCGGGCCTCCCGGCGAGAAGGCGAAGCGCGCGGTCGCCGCCATCATGCCCGACACCGCGCCGGACGCCCCTATGACGATGCCTCCATCGTCGGCGTGGACCGCGTAGTGCATTGCAGCGCCCGCCATCGCAGCCACGAGCGCCAGCACCAGGAAGCGCGCGGTCCCGAAGCGCCAGGCGAGCGCTCCCCCGAAGCTCGCCATCCACACGAGGTTCACCAGAAGGTGGACAAAGTCCCCGTGCAGAAAGGCGTAGGTCGCCAGCGACCAGAAGCGCGCTGCCGCGCCGCCTGGCAGGAACTCCCCGAACGGGCCGTAGCGCTCGGGAATGAATGCAAAGGCCAGGAGCAGCCACTCCTCCTGGCTGGGGTCGAGGAACTGACGCAGGACGTGGACGCCGATGAGCACGGCGGAAAGCCAGACGACAACAGGCGGGAGATTGATCGCGCGGGACTGGTCCATCGTCCGGTCATGCCCGCAGCGCAGGACGCAAGGCAAGAGCACGCCGAACGCATGAGAAAACCGCCGGGCGATGCACCCGGCGGTTTTCAGACGCCCCTGCCTCTCATGTTCTCCCCGAGAGCCCGGCAAGTTTGCACTCGGACTGTGCCGGCCAACCTAGGGGTTAACGGGACCGACCGTGCAATAGTCACGGCTTGTTAACCTTAACGATTGGTTTCGCCCCGCCTTCCCGACCGTGCGTGGCAGGTCATGGTTACCGATTGACCCGGAAGCGCCGCCGCCAGAGCGTGCCATCTTCATCACGGCAACGGGGGCGACATGAAGCATAAAGCCAGCGCGGCCCTCTACGGCTATTGGCTGAGTTGCCACACCGAGGAAACCGTCCGCGCCAGAGCGGTCAGCGCGGTGGAACTCGCCCCCCTCCTGCCCGATCTGTTCCTGGTTGATCTCACAGGTTCTGAGAAAGCCCGCTTCCGCTTCTGCGGCGCGGCGATCGCCTTCCGCTACGGGCGCGATCTTGCCGACGAGAGCTTCCTTGCGCTCTGGAGCCCCGATGACCGGCTGACGCTCGAGCACGACCTCAACGTCATGTCGTCCAGGTCGAGCGGGCTCGTCGCCGGTGTGATGGGCGAGACCATGGGCGGCGGCTTCATCGCCTACGAGATGCTTCTGCTTCCGCTGGCCGGCGAGCTTGGCGGGGCCGGCATCCTCGGCTCGATGGTGCGGGTGGGCGGCCATGAGGAGCAGAATCGCATCCGCGGGCGGATTGTGGCGCAATCGATCCGCTCAAGCCGCTTTCTGCCCGCCGCCGAGGCCAGCACCGGCCGCGCGCGCTCCGCGGCCCTGGACGCCCTGCGGCAGACGCCGGAGCCACGCCGGCGGCACTATGGCCACCTGACGGTGGTCAGCGGCGGAAGACGCCCCGACCGGCCGGGCCCGCGCGCCTCGCTTACAGATATTTAACCACAGCCGCATAGCTTCCGGGATAGACCGCATCCGCCCGTCTAGGTTGGGTCAACGGAGTCGCCATGCAGGCGCTGCAAGCTCAAGAAGCACGACAGTTCTCGCAGCCGGACCGGCGGCGCTATCAGCGTGTACAGCTCAGCCTGCTCGGCAGGTGCATGTTCCCCGACCAGCGCGAGTGCCCCTGTCAGGTTGCCGAGATATCGCCGGGAGACGTGTCCATCGTCAGCCCGTTCTGCGGCGAGGTGGGCGAGCGCGTGATCGCCTATGTCGATAATATCGGACGCGTCGAGGGCGTAATCCTAGAGAAGTCGGCGCAGGGCTTCGTCATGTCGATCTCGGCCTCGCAGCGCAAGCGGGACAAACTCGCCGACACGCTCACCTGGCTCGCCAACCGCCATGTCCTCAGCCTCGACGAAGACCGCCGCCACCTGAGGCGGACCCCCAAGCGCAACGAGACGTCCATCGTGCTCGCCGACGGGACAACGCATACCGTGCGCGTCATCGACATGTCGCTCTCCGGCGCCGCGATTTCCACGAATCTCAGGCCCCCAATCGGTTCGCCGGTCCGGCTCGGCCGCCTGGGGGCCCGCATTGTGCGGCACTTCGACGACGGAATCGGCCTGGAGTTCATGCGCCTGATGTCCGACACGGCCATCGAGCAGACCATCGAAAAGGACTTTTTCTAGGCGTTGCGGGAGTGCATCAGCGTCGATTCTCAGGCCTGTTCATGGACTGTTGATCTAAAGTTTTAGCCCAAGGGCAATCGATTCCTGCTAGTGTCGCCTCCAAAATGGGGGGCGATAACAATGCTTGCGTACACGTGCCGGCCCCTGTTGGCCGGCGTTGTTGCGATAGGGCTGGGGCTCACGGTCGGCGCCGGAATCGCCGAAAGCCTCGAGATGAACGTCAGCGGCCGGGCCAATCCGCCCGTCGGCTATATCGACTTCTGCCGCAACTTCCCCGGCGAATGCATCGCGGCCGGCACGATCGCGCCTCAGTTGCTCACGGAGCGGAGCTGGCGTGACCTGCAGGAGGTCAACACCCTCGTCAACCGCATCATCCAGCCGGCAACGGATCTCGAGATCTACCAGGTCGAGGAAGTCTGGACCCTCCCCGAGACCTACGGGGACTGCGAGGACTACGTCCTCCTGAAGCGGAAATGGCTGGTGGAGCGTGGCTGGTCGACCAGCAACCTCCTCATCACGGTGGTGTTCGACGAAGTCGGAGAGGGACACGCCGTCCTGCTGGTGCGGACGAGCCGCGGCGACTTCGTCCTCGACAACAAGACGGACGCGCTTCTGCCCTGGTACGAGACAGCCTACCGCTTCGTGAAGCGGCAATCGGTGCAGGATCCTAACCAGTGGGTGTCGGTCGGTGACCCGCGCTGGAATACGCGGAACACTGCCACGTCGCGCTGAGGCGGATGCCTGGCGCGCCCAGGGCGGGCCAAGCCGGGTTTCACAGGGTCATGTGCTCGGCGGCGGCGCCGCCGGCGCTGCGGCAGAGCTGTCCCGGGCGTGCTCGGCTACGCGCTGATCATCAGGCTGACGTAGAAGATGCCGGCGCAAACGCTCCACATGCCGGCGATGACAACGCCGACCAGCGCCGGGAGCGCCTTGATCTCCCGCGCCCGCAGGCCGGAAACGACGCGGCGCACCACGATGAACGGGCCGCAGAACATGCCGAGCAGCACGGCCAGGACCATACCCGGGACCGTCGGCTTGAGCGCAAAAAGCTCCGCCTTCTCCGAAGTCACCCACTGATAGAAGGTCGTGATGACCGCCGCCGCGACAAAGCCGATTGCCGCGCAGTACGCAAAGACGCCGAGTTCGGTCACGGTTCCCCGCCTTAACCGTTCGTTAACTTTTGGCGAGACTACAGGGCGGCGCGCGCGGCGGCAAGCAGCCGCAGCCCTCGCACGGGCGTCCTGCCCGGCAATATCAGGGAATGGTTAATGCGGGCCCGGGCTATTCCGGGAGGTCGTAGTCGAGGATCGCCATCGAGAAATTGTACGACAGCTCCTCATCCTCGTCATCGCGATAAATGACGCCGACGAACTCTTCCCCCACATACACTTCCGCCGAATCGTCCTTGCGCGGCCTTGCCTTCACCGAAATGGAGGTGTTGGAGAACAGCCGCTGCAGGTAGCGTTCGATCTTCTTCAGTTCTTCGATGCTCACGTAGGCCTCAGGGTTTGCGTAGACCCGACGCCTTGTAGAGCGCCCAGGCGGCCCAAACAACCGGGCCCGCCTGGCTATTCCGGCTAAATATTTGCCCCGATTTCCGGATCGCCGTCCCGAAGCATCTGGTCCATGGAGCGAGACGGCTCCGCGCAGCCGGCCTGTCCGACCACCTTTGCCGGCACGCCGGCGACCGTCGCATTGGCCGGGACAGGCTTCAGCACCACCGAGCCCGAGGCCACGCGCGAGCAGGCGCCGATCTCGATGTTGCCGAGGATTTTCGCGCCAGCGCCGATCAGCACGCCGCGGCGGATCTTGGGATGGCGGTCGCCGCTTTCCTTGCCCGTTCCGCCAAGCGTGACGTTCTGCAGGATCGACACGTCGTCCTCGATCACCGCGGT
>CAZMJQ010000305.1:0-6689 GCA_964566475.1 uncultured Propylenella sp.
ATCTGGCTGAAGGGGCTGGTGCATCTCCTGGTTGAGAAGGGGCTCGTGACGTCCGAGGAAGCGGCGAGCGGCGTCGCGAGCACGCCTCCGGCGGAGCTGAAGCGCAAGGCGACGGCCGACAAGGTCCCGGCTGCGCTTTCACGGGGGGCGCCGACCGAGCGAGGGCCCGCTTCGACGCCGCGGTACTCGGTCGGCGACAAGGTGAGAGCCCGGGTCATGAACCCGGCAGGCCACACGCGGCTGCCGCGCTATGTGAGAGGGCGCATGGGCCGCATCGAGGCGCTGCGCGGCGTGCACGTGTTTCCCGACGCGCACGCTGCCGGGCGCGGCGAGGACCCGCACTGGCTCTACTCCGTCACGTTCGACGCGGCGGAGGTCTGGGGGCCGGAGGGCCGCGCCGGCGACGAGATCGTCATCGACCTGTGGGAGCCTTACCTTGAGCGCGCCTGAGGCGGCGCGCGCGGCTCTGAGGGAAGTGGGCACGATCCCGCGCGACAAGGACGGACCGGTGTTCCCCACACCTTGGGCCGCACGCGCCTTCGCGCTGACGGTGGCGCTTAACGAGCGCGGCGTCTTCTCGTGGCCGGAATGGTCGGAAACTCTCGGCCGCCAGGTTGGAGCGCTTTCTCCAGACGATTCAGCGGAGCCGGAAGCCTACTGGTGGGCGTGGCTCGCCGCGCTGGAGGAGATTCTTTCGGCCAAGGGCGTCGCCGGCAGCGGCGATCTCGCCGTCCTGCAGGAGGCGTGGCGGCAAGCGGCGGAGGCTACGCCGCACGGCCAGCAGATCGAGCTCGACCGTCAGGCGTAGAGCGCGCCGGCGAAGAGCACGACGCCGAGCGCCGTGATGAAGAACGCCGCCGCAAGCTCCAGCCCCAGCATGAACTGGGCCGAACGGCGACCGTCGCCACGCGACAGGCGGCGGGCGATGTCCTTGGCCCCGACCGCCAGCGCGGCAAGCGCCGCTACGGTAATCGCCGTGCCGAGCGCCATCAGAAAGGTCGAGGCGACGCCCGCCCAGAAGACGCCTTGCGCCAGCGCGAAGACGAGCACCACCAGCGCGCCGGAGCACGGCCTGATGCCGACGGACAGGATCGCCGCCGCCGCGCCGGAGAGGCCGGGGCGCGTTGCCGCCGGGAGAACGTGGTGCTGGCACGCGTGAGCGGCGGCGCCCGGTTCCCCCCCCGCAACGCGGGGGAGGGGGACCGCGGAACGCGGTGGAGGGGGCGGCCGCTGGCTCCGTACCGTGCGGCCGCCCCCTCCACCATGCTTCGCATGGTCCCCCTCCCCCATCTGCGATGGGGGAGGAACCGGGCGTGCCGCCATGGCCGATCGTTCTTCCTGTGAGTGCCGCTCTCCGCCCTCTCCGGCCCTCCCCCGCAAGGGGGGAGGGAGATAGCCGTGGTCGTGATGATGGTGATGATGATGGTGATGATGCGCGTGGGCGTCGCCGCCGCGCAACACGCCCCGCACGTCGCGTCCCTTGCGCGCCAGGAGATAGAGGCCGAGCAGCGCGACGAGCGCGAAGCTCCCTGCTTCGAAGAATTGTGCCGTTCCGGTGATCGCCATCGAGGTCATGTTGAGAATCACGGCCATCACGGCGATCAGACCGACGGCCACGACGGCCTGCGCGAAGGCCGCGACGAAGGCGATCGCCACGCCGCGGCTGACTTGCGCCTCGTTGGCGACGAGGTAGGAGGAGATCACAACCTTGCCGTGGCCGGGGCCGGCGGCGTGCACGATGCCGTAGAGAAACGAGATGCCGCCGAGCCACCAGAACGCGCCGCCGTCCTTCAGCGCCTTCAGCGCGTCAGTGAGGTCGCGATTGAACGCGGCCTGCCACGCCGATATCCGCGCCATCAGCCCGTCGGACGCCTGACGCGCGGGACGCGCGCCGGGCTGGGCGTCCTGCTGTTCGGCGGGAGCCGCCGGAAGCGCGGTCAGGTCGCCCGCCCCGCCTCCTGCCCCGGCCATCACATCGGCCGCCTCGCCGGCGGTCAGAGGAGTTGCCGGGCCGCACGCGATCTCCGCGCTGTTCTCAATGCCGGCGGTGAGCCCTTTCATGTCCTCCGGCAGCTCGCGCTGGTCCGGGCCGATCGTGGCAAGCGTCTCGGCCGCGGCGGCATCCAGCTCTCTGGCAGGATGAACGGTCAGGCGGCACGCGTCCGGCGCATCCACAAGCCGTACCGCCACGACGTTCGGGAGCGAGAAGGCGACGTAATATTCCGGGTCGAAGACCTCGAGCAGGATCGGGCTCTCCGATTTGAAAGGCTGCGCGAGCGGCAGCGTGAAGTGGAGCAGCAGCCGGCCGTCGGTGAGCTCGAGGTAATAGTCGCGCGGCGCGGCGAAGCCGGCCTGGTAGCTTCCGACGGAAAGGAAAGTAAAGAAGCCGAAATCGGTAAGCGACTCGACGTTCTCCCTAGCCAGCGGCTCCAGCTCCTCGGGCGAGTAGGTCCCGTCGCGATCGGCATCGAGGCCCTGCAGGGCATAGACCGAAAACGCCTCGTCGAAGAGCCAGTGATGGCGGACCGCAACGATGCGGCCCCTGTCGTCGAAGACGATTTCGGAGGCGGCATCCACCCAGACATGCGGATGCGCCCAAGCAGCCGCGGGGACAAGGAGGAAGAACACGGCGAGGACGAAAGAGGGAAGACGCAAGGCGTACCTCTGAACGGCAGTTTCCGATCGTACCCGCGAATGTCGGCTCAAGCTGGCGATTTCAAGACCCCACTCAGTCGACCGGCACGAGGCGGTCGCCCGCAAGCCTTTCCAGCACGCCGGTCCTGATGGCGAAGCGGAAGCCGTGCAGCTGCAATCGGCGCGCCTCGACGGCCTCCTCAATCCACGGGAACGTCAGGAGATTGGCAAGCGACAGGCGTATCACCGCCGCCTCGCAGCGGTCGAGACGGTCGGCGGAGGCGATGTCCCCCGGCACGTGACGGAGGACCGGGCGCGCGATGGTCATCCAAGGCTCGACGAAATCGCGCGCCTCGTCGGGCGCCCCCTCGACCATCGCCTGGACGCCGCCGCACAGCGCATGGCCGAGTACGACGACCTGCCTCACCTTCAACACGCGCACACCGAACTCCAGCGCGGCGCTGGTGCCGTGATAGTGCCCGTCCACCTCGTAGGGCGGCACGAGACCGGCAACGTTGCGCACGACGAAGAGCTCGCCCGGCCGCGCCCCGAAGACGGTCTGCGGATCGACGCGCGAATCGGAGCACGCAACGACCAACGTCTCCGGCGTCTGCCCTTCGGCTGCGAGCGCCTCGTAGCGTGTGCGCTCCGCCGGCCACGTGGTGGCGCGGAAGCGGCGGTAACCTTCGAGAAGCCGATCCATCTCCGCCTCTGCCCTATCCTTGCGCGACCCGAACCGCCAGCGCCACCAGCGCGCGGTCGGCGCCGCGCGGGCCGATGAGCGAAAGGCCGAGCGGGCATCCGCCGACCGTTGCGAGCGGCATGGAGACCTGCGGCAGGCCGGAGAGGCCGGCCATGCAGAGCATCGAGAGCGCACGCTCGCGATAGGCCTGCAGCGCATCGCCGGCGAGGTCGCGCCTGGGCGCGATGGCGGGCACGGTCGGGAGCATCAGCACACCGTCGATGCCGAGAAGCTCCTCCATACGCGTGCGCTGGATCACGCGGCGATCCTCCGCGGCGATCCGCTCCTCCTGCGGCAAGTCGCGCCCGAACTCGAAGCGCTCGCGCACGCCCGGCGTCATATCGGGGTCGCGGTCGTCGATCCACGCGCCGTGCGCCTGCCAGGCCTCGGCCGCCTGGATGCGGCGGAACGTCTCGTACCAGGCGGCGAGCCCCTCGGGCGCCACTGTAACGCTCTCTGCCGCGCCGAGCAGAGCCTCGACCCGGGCGACGGCTGGCGCCAGCGCCTCGGCCTCACGGCTGGAGGTAAGGAGCGCGAACGCGTCGTCGGCGCGCATCAGCCGCGTCAGGGCGAATTCCCGTTCATCGTCGCCGAGGAAGGCAGGCGCGACCTTCGCGAAGACCGAGGGGCCGTCGGCGAAATAGCCGGCCGTGTCGAGCGAGGGGGCAAGCGGCATGGCGCGGCGGTTGTCGACGCGCCCGTGCGTCGGCCTGATCCCCCAGAGCCCGCAATAGCTCGCCGGCGCGCGCACCGAGCCGCCGGTGTCGGAGCCTATGGCGAAGTCGCAAAGTCCGGCGGCGACGGCCGCCGCAGAGCCCGATGACGATCCGCCGGTGATGCGCCCCTCGGCGCGCGGGTTGACCGGCTCCGGGTAGTGCTTGTTCTGGCCGTTGAGCGAGTAGGTCAGCTCGTCGGTCTGCGTCTTGCCGACGAAGCGCGCGCCGGCGTCGAGCATGGCGGCGACGATAGGCGCGCTGTCGGCATGCACGGGGCTCTCGGCCCGCATGACCGGGCTGCCGCCGCCGGTCGGGTAGCCGGCGACATCGAAGATATCCTTGACCGCGAAGGTGAAGCCCTTGAGCGGACCGGACGACGCCGACGGCACTGGCACCGCGTCGTAGTCCATGAAAGCATTGACCGGGTCGTCCTTGATCAGCATCGCCGTCTCCGTCATCGCAGTAACGTGTCGATATCCGCCTCCGCCACCTCCGCAAGCAGCTCGGCGAAGGCGGCGGACTGGTGGGCGGCGATCGCCGCGCCGATCCCGGCCGTCGCGGCGGCGGCATTGCCCGTCACGCCGTGCGGATTGAGGTCGCCCGCGAGCCAGCCGAAGCCCACCGGCCCGTAGGCGCGCAGCCGCTTGTAGCGCTTCGCAAGCTCCGCCTGAAGCGAGGGGAAATCCCCGGCGAGTTCCATCCTCACCTTCTGCGGCGCGAAGTGAAGCATCAGCGACGTCTCGACCTGGCCGCCATGCACGCCATATTCGCGCTCCTCGTCGGCGATCAGCCCGGGCGGAAGACCGAGCCGGTTCCAAGTCAGCGTGACGGCGAAAAGATCGAAGCGCGCGCGGCACTCGAGCGCCCCTGCCGTCATCGCCGAGACATTGCCGCCATGCGAGCTGACGATCACCAGCTTGCGCGGCCCCGCTTCGGCCACCTCCCCGCCGCGCGCCACAATGGCGTCGATCAGCTCGGAGGCGGAGAGGCTCTCGGTGCCGGGAAAACGCGAATGCTCCAGCGACGCCCCGATCCTCTGCGTAGGCAGCCGCACGATCTCGAGCGAACGCTGTGTGCGCTCCTCGGCCGCGCGCATCAGCCCGTCGGCGATGTCGCAGTCGGTGCTCGCGGGGAGATGCGGCCCGTGCTGCTCCGTCGCGGCGAGCGGCAGCACGGCGACGGTACGCCGCGGATCGAGCTTCTCGCCCGCAATCTTCTGCCAGTCGCGAAACGCCATCGTCCTTCGCATCCTCCGTCCCCATGCTGATAAGGAGCGCTCGGGGCGCGCGCAACGCCGCGGCGGCTTTGCGCACGGGACAGGCTCGTCTATCCCGGCGCCAGAAGGAGTGCCCGTGACGCCAGCCGAAGCCTCGCCGATCAGGACGGAAGACGCGCGGCGCGTCTTCCGCTTCGCGCCGAGCCCCAACGGCTACCTGCATCGCGGGCACGCCTATTCGGCCCTTCTGAACCAGCGCGCGGCCGAAGCGACCGGCGGCCGCATGCTGCTCCGCATCGAGGATATCGACATGGCACGCGCGCGGCCGGAGTTCGAGGCGGCGATCTACGAGGACCTCGCATGGCTCGGGCTTCGCTGGGAAGAGCCGGTGCTCAAGCAGAGCGAGCGCTTCGCGGCCTATGCAGAGGCACTCGCCGCACTCGACCGGCTCGGCCTCCTCTACCCGGCGTTCCTCACGCGCGGCGAGATACGGGCGCAGCTGGCGGAGGCCGAAGCGTCGGGAGAGGAAAGGCCGCGCGACCCGGATGGCGCGCCGCATTACCCTGGCGACGAGCGCGACTGGCCGGGGGCGCGGAGGAAGGCGGCGATGGAGAGCGGCAAGCCATACGCGCTGCGGCTCGACATGACGCGGGCGCTGGCGGGGCTTCGAGCGCTCAGCTGGCATGAGGCCGATCCCTTCGGCGCCGTTGCGCCTTTCTTGCAGGCCGCCGATCCCGCGGCGTGGGGCGACGTCGTGCTGGCGCGCAAGGAGCTGCCCGCCAGCTACCACATCGCGGTCGTCGTCGACGACGCGTATCAGGACGTGACCGATGTCGTGCGCGGGCTTGACCTGAAGCCCTCGACATCCGTGCACCGGCTGCTGCAGACGCTGCTCGGCCTGCCCGAGCCGCGCTACTTCCACCACCCGCTCATCCTCGACGAGACCGGCGCCAAGCTCTCCAAGTCGCGCGGCTCCGAGACCATCCGGGTACGACGCGAAGCAGGCGAACGCGCTGACGCCCTCATCGCCGGGCTTGCCGGTTGACCTTGACCCCGGAGGCGAAGCGCAGGTTCACGAACCGTCACAACGCGTGGGGACAGACGCCTTCGGCGCCCGGCGACACTGTCCGCCGGCAGAAGCCCTGCCGGTTCCCAAGCTCTTCAAGGAGTAACGAAGGTGCCCGACAGTCCGCCCTTCCGTGCAGATCACGTGGGAAGCCTCCTGCGCCCCGCCGCGCTGAAGGAGGCACGCGCCAGTCGGGCGGCGGGAGCGATGACCGAGGCCGACTTCAGAGAGATCGAGGATCGCGAGATCGCGCGCCTGATTTCAATGCAGGAGGAGGTGGGGCTGCGGGTCGCGACGGACGGGGAATGCCGCCGC
>CAZMJQ010000306.1:0-6135 GCA_964566475.1 uncultured Propylenella sp.
GTAGCATCCTTCAAGCGCCTCCTTGAAGCGCGCTTCGTATTCGTCGCCGTGCTGGTATGTGTCGAGGTCGTGGATGAACAGAAGGTCGATCCGATCGAAGCCCAGGCGCTGAAGGCTCTGGTCGAAGGCGCGCATGGTCGCATCGTAAGAGAGGTCGTAGACGCCCTTGAACGGCAGGCCGCGGCGCTCCGGATCGGCGAGTGCCTCGCGGTCGGCGGGGACGAGGTAGCGCCCGACCTTGGTGGAAAGCACGAAGCTGTCGCGCGGATAGGCACGGAGCGCATGGCCAAGGCGATGCTCGGAGAGCCCGGTGCCGTAGTGCGGCGCCGTGTCGAAATAGCGTATTCCCATCTCGTAGGCGCGGGCGATGGTCGCGTAGGCCGCCTCCTGCGGCATGGTCACCCAGTAATCGCCGACCTGCAGGCCGCCGAAACCGAGCACCGTGACGTTCAGGCCGGTTTTGCCGACCGGACGGGCTGTGACGGTGGGTGCATGCTCAGATGTCACTTTCCGGTTCATGGTCGCCCTCCGCGCCGTTGATCCCAAGTCGGTCTGACTGTAATACCAGAGGCTAGAGCTGCACTCCTGGTTCCGGCCCACAGGTCTCAGGTTTGAGCCTATGATGCTATCAGACCATCGTCAATCAGACGCCGGCTTGACGGAGGCCCGTAAGGCGCGCTGAGCGGGCAGGCCCGCCCGGCAAAGACTTGGAGGGCCCGGCCCATGCCTGAGAGCTACGAACTGATACTGCGCGGCGGGCAGGTGATCGACCCCGCGGGCGGGGTCGACCGTGTCGCGGACGTGGCGGTCAGGAACGGCCGCATCGCCGCGGTGGAGGCCGCCCTGCCGTGCGATGGCGCGGCCGAGGAGGTTGACGCGAGCGGCTGCCTCGTCCTGCCCGGCCTGATCGACATCCACACGCACTGCTTCTGGGGCGCTTCGCCGTTCTCGATCGATCCGGAGCCGATCGCCGGCGCCATGGGGGTCACCACCTGGGTGGACACGGGGACCGCCGGCGCCGGCACGATCGACGCCTTCGTCCGCTACGTCGTGGAGCGCGCAAAGATACGCATCATCCCGCTCATCAATGTGTCCTTCATCGGCCTTGCCGGCATTCGCCCGCTCTCGCTGATTTCGAACGGGGAATTGAACCAGGACTGGCTGCTCGACACGGAGACGTGCGTCGCCGCGCTCAGGCGCCACCGCGACGTGGTGCGCGGGATCAAGCTGCGCGCCTCCTTCGATGTGTGCGGCGCCAATTTCGGGGCCGCGCTGACGGGCGCGCGGTTCATCGCCGACAGCGTCGGCCTGCCGCTGATGACCCACATCTCTCTGGCGCCGCCTTCGGTGGAGGACGTGCTTCCGTTCCTGCGCCGCGGCGATATCCTCACGCACTGCTATACGCCGTTCCTCTCCGGCATTCTCGACGGCGAGGGGAAGGTGAAGGACGACGTCTGGCGGGCGCGTGAGCGCGGCGTGCTTTTCGACGTGGGACACGGGTCGGGGAGCTTCTCGTTCGATGTGGCGGAGGCCGCCCTTGCGCAAGGGTTCGCTCCTGACTTCATCAGCACCGACCTCCACACGGTCTGCATCGACGGGCCGGTCTTCGACCTCACAACCACGATGGCGAAGTTCGCGGCGATGGGGATGAGCTTCTCCGACATCGCGCTGCGAGTCACCGAAGCGCCGGCGCGCGCCCTCGGACTGCAGGGCGAGATCGGATGTCTCGCGCCGGGGGCTTGCGCCGATATCACCGTGTTGCAGCGGATCGACGAGCCGCTTGTGCTCACTGACGTGCGCGGCGGCACGCGCACGGCGTCCCACCGGTTCCGAGTGGAGGGCACGTATCGCGCCGGCGAGCGGCTGTCCGCGACGTCCGAAGGATAGTCCGAGGATCTAAGCCCGACGGGGCAGCCGGTAGGCGAAGACGACCGTGGCGCTCGCCAGCGCGCCGCCTCCGGCCAGGACGAGGAC
The DNA here is from genome assembly GCA_964566475.1 of uncultured Propylenella sp. Classification (GTDB taxonomy): domain Bacteria; phylum Pseudomonadota; class Alphaproteobacteria; order Rhizobiales; family Afifellaceae; genus DASWJZ01. Next base: position 1,975 of record CAZMJQ010000306.1, read on the forward strand.
CGCCTCCGAGCTGGAGAGGCCTTCGCTGAGAAGGAAGCCGAGGCTCAAGGGACCGATGCCGCCGGCGAAGATCTTCAGCATCGATACCAGGCTGCGGATCGCGCCGAGGCTCGACGTTCCGTAGACCTCCGCCCAGACCGCATTGGCGAGCGTTCTCATAAGGCCATTCCCGAAACCGATAAGCGCCAGCGCGATCGGAAGCACAAATGGGCTGGAGCCGAGCGAGAAGAGAACGAACGCCGCGAGCAGCGGCAGGGTATGAAGCGGTAGAAGGGCGCGCGCGCTGAAATTGTCGATCAGGGGCCCCGAGACAACGAGCCCGATCGCATTGGCAACCGCCAACGCGGAGAAGCTCAAGGCGACAAGCTCGGGAGACCATCCGCGCTCCGCGGACATACCGTAGAGGTGGAACATGAAGGCTGTCGCCGCGAATGGGACCACGAGCAGGCAGGGAAGCACCGCCCAGAAGTAAGGGCTTCGAATGAGATTGCCGGCACCGTCGCGGAAGCGGGGTACGATCTCCGGGTCGTGCTCCTTTCCGGGCCGGGCGTCGAAGCGCCCCAGCATGAACTGACCCAGGGGGAGCAGTATCAGTACCGCGGCAACGCCGATGGTGACGTGGCTGATCCGCCATCCCACGATTCCCAGGAGCAGGACGAGGAGGATCGGAAGCACCGCCTCGGCGACCGGCATGCCGAGCGCCGTGACGCCCAGCGCCTTCCCCCGGTTCGCATGGAAGGCGCGCGCCGTCGCCGTTCCCTCGATATGCGACATGACGATGCCGCCGCTGCGCAGGGCAAGAAGGCCGAGGCACAGGACGACCGCGCCGTTGGCCGAGGCCATCAGGAAGCAGGCTGCCGCCAGTCCTATCGACGCGGTGGCGACGTAGAGCCTCAGGCTCACCCGATCCATGTGGTGGCCGACCAGGACGAGGCCGAGCGCCGCGCCTATCGTGGCCACCATGTAGGCGAAGCCGAACGTGTCGGGTGCGATCCCAAGGTCTTTGGATATCGCGGTCACGAAGATGGCGATGATGACCGTCTGGCCCGGCGCGGCGAAAAAGGCGTGGAGCACGCCGAAGCCCAACGCCCATCCGTTCTTTCGCACGAAGCGCAGGTAGCTCAGCAAGGATACGCCGTCCTCGCGCTCTTACCCGGGCATGGGATCATTCCGGCGCGCTCGCGCCGCGGCGTGCTCAAAGAAATGCGCCGGGGAGCGATGCTCCCCGGCGCAGGAGGCTCGTGCGATTGCGGGTCTGCGACCTGTTTCTGCCTACTCACGATCCGAGCGTAGAAATGTCTGGTGGTAGCGGAAAGCCGGCATATTGCCGCCGAAGATATCGAGGCGGGCATACGTGTCGGACAGGTTGCCGAGCCGGTGGCCCTTGATGAACGGCCTTTCGTAGTCGCCGAGATAGATATGGAACACGTTGTCGGCCATGATGTGCCCGGCCTTCTTCATGGTCTCCACCCGTTGCTCGAAGGGCAGGGTCGGCGCCTTCAGCATCAGATCGGAGTACTCGTCGAACGCCGGGGAGAAAGGCTCTTGTGCGCCGTTCTGATGCCAGAACGGCTCGCCGTCGGCAACCGGAGCCCAGTACTGGAGCTCGGCGAGGGGCTCCTCGAAGCCATAGATGTCCCAGATGTGCACCTGCCACTCGTCGCTGAGCCGCCGCTGCTCGATCAGGTCCTGATGCTGGACGTTGAGCGTGGCTTTGATCCCCACGTCGCCGAGCTGCTGCGCGACCATCTCGTTGACCGGGACGTAAAGGTCGTGCTGCGATACGTCGATGATGACGTCGAGGGGCGAGCCATCCGGCGCTTCGCGGTAGCCGTCGCCGTCCACGTCGACGTATCCGGCCTCCTCGAGCAGGCTCTTGGCTTCGTCGGGATCGTGCTGCACCCACAGCTGCGCATCCTCTTCGACGTAGTACGGCGACAGCTGCGAGAACGCCCAGCCGCTTGGCGTGAGCAGATCGTTGAACAGAACGAAGTTGATCTCGTCGCGGTTGATCGCAAGCGACCAGGCGCGCCTGAAGCTCACGTCGCGCAGGGCGCTTCGCACGACGGGGTCGACAGCATCGTAGTTGAGGTACATCGCCATGCCGGGAGTCTTGGTGCCCCAGCCGATATCGTACTGACGCCCTTCCTGCTCCTCGAGGAAGAGCTGAAGATGCTGGACGCCGACCCACATGCCGTCGGAATCGAACTCGCCCGAGATGTTGCCGAGAGCGACGGCCTGGCGGTCCTCTACCTCGCGGATCTCGACGCGGTCGATATAGGGCAGCTGATTGCCTTCCGCGTCGACCTTCCAGTAGTACGGGTTCCGCACCAGCACGAACTTCTCGCCCGGGAAATAGTCCTCCAGGATCCACGCGCCGAGAGTCACCCTCCCGCGGCCGTTGAAGTAGAGCAGGTTCTCGTTCAGGTTTTCATACGTCGCCTCCGAATTGTACTTCGGGTGGAGCTCGCTCATGACGTGCTTCGGCCACGCGGCCTCCAGGTACATCGACGCAAGCACCGTCTCGGCGAAGAAGAACGGCGCGGCGAAGGTGAACTTGATCGTGAGATCGTCGACCTTCTCGAGCGTCGGCAACTCGCCGTTGACTCGAAGCTGGGGCGGGGGCGTGCGGGCCACCTGCTCGTCGAGCAGGATGTCCTCCCAGTGGAAGATGACGTCGTCGGCGGTGAACGCCTCGCCGTCGGACCATTTCGTGCCCTCGCGCAGGTTTATCGTGAGCTCGGTCCCTTCCTCGTTGAAGGACCACGTTTCTGCGATGTTCGCTTGGACGGGCGCATCGCCCGGCAGCGGCCAGTCCACCTCGAAGAACGGCTCGAGCGTCAGCGTGTACGGGATGTATTCGCTGCGCAGGAACGCGACCCCGTTGACCATCGTGCCGCCGAAGCGGCCGATCTCCTCGTGCACTTCAACGACGCGCGGATTGGCCGGCAGCCTCTCCTCGAGCGGCGGGAGGTCTCCCGCTTCGACCATCTCCCGCAGCATCGGCGATTCCTTGTGCGCCCAGTCCTCCGGAGCGAGGCTGGTCTGTGCTGCGGCAGGAACAGCGAGCACGAGACCGAGCGCGCCCAGAAGGGCCGCGCCGGCGGCTATCCTCAGATGTCTGGTCATGATGCATTCTCCCCGGAACGGTCCCTGATGCAGTAGAAGGCCAAAGGCTGATGGTGGATCGATCATCTAACCATTGATACCAGCTGTCAATCGGGCAGCGCAAATCCGCCTGAGGGAAAATGCCGCGTGCACCTATGGATAGCGCGCCGGGCAAGGTCGATGACCGTCCGCAGCCCCGAATTCGACGCTCACGCGATGCGGCTGCGATGCCGTCCGTCAGTCCATCCGCTCCAGAAGCCAACGGCACTGCGCTTCGAGGGCCGCTTTGCCGATCGCTGCGACGCCCACGCCTTCGATGAACCCGTGGACGGTGCCCGGCCAGACTTCCATGTCCACCGGCACGCCTGCTGCTCTTGCCTCCTCCGCGAAAGCACGGTTCTCGTCGGCCAGGATGTCGGCCTCGGCGACCGTAACGTGGATCGGCGGGAGCGGGGAGAGATCGGCGTGGAGTGGCGCCGCCAGCGGGTGCCGCCGCATGGCAAGCGCGGGGACATAGGCGTCCCAGAACCAGGCCATTTTCGCAGTCGACAGGAGGAGCTCCGGCCGGTCGTTCGCCTGGTACGACGGCCGCGTCAGGTCGCTGTCGTAGACGCCGTAGGAGAGGATCAGAGCGGAGGGGAGGGGCGCGCCGGCTTCGGCCAGCGCCAGGCTCGCCGCGACAGCGAGGTTGGCTCCCGCCGAGTCGCCGGCCATCGCGACGCGCTCCGGGTCGATGTTCAGCGTGTCCGCCATGTCGCGGACGGCCTTGCAGACTGCCGCGCACTGGTAGAGCGCCGCCGGAAACGGCGCCTCCGGCGCAAGCGCGTAGTCGAGGCCGATGACGGCGAAACCGGTCGCCGCGGCATATTCGGCCATCAGGCGCCGGTGCGTGTCGATCGAGCCGATGACCCAGCCGCCGCCATGCATGTAGACGATCGCCGGTGTGCGCTTCGATGCGTCGCGGCGCAGGAGCCGCGCCGGCACTGCCCCCCAGAGCGTTCCGATCGTCAGCTCGCGGATATCCCCGAGGTCCGGTGCCCCCTCGTTGAGCGG
>CAZMJQ010000307.1:0-2911 GCA_964566475.1 uncultured Propylenella sp.
TCGTCCTCCAGGGCGATGCGCTCCAGCTCCATCGCGACCTTCAGGTGCGGGTCCTTGATGTCGAGCTCGTTCAGCACCTCGCGGCATGTCTGCTGCATCACCTTGGCGCGCGGATCGTAGCTCTTGTAGACGCGATGCCCGAAGCCCGAGAGCCGGAACGGGTCGTCCTTGTCCTTCGCCCTGGCGATGAACTCCGGCACGCGGTCCACCGTGCCGATCTCGGCGAACGTGTCGAGCGCCGCCTCGTTGGCCCCGCCATGCGCCGGACCCCAGAGACTGGCGATGCCGGCGGCGATGCAGGCGAACGGATTGGCGCCGGACGAGCCCGCGAGGCGCACGGTCGATGTTGAGGCGTTCTGCTCGTGGTCGGCGTGCAGGATGAAGATCTTGTCCATCGCGCGCGCCAGCACCGGGTTCACCTTGTACTCCTCGCACGGCACCGCGAAGCACATGTGCATGAAGTTCGACGCGTATTCCAGATCGTTCTTTGGATACACGAAAGGCTGGCCGATAGAGTATTTGAACGCCATGGCCGCGATGGTTGGCATCTTCGCGATCATGCGGATGGAGGCGACCATGCGCTGGTACGGATCGCTGATATCGGTGGAGTCGTGATAGAAGGCCGACATTGCCCCGGCCACGCCGCACAAGATGGCCATCGGGTGCGCGTCGCGCCGGAAGCCCGTGAAGAAGCGCGACATCTGCTCGTGCACCATGGTGTGGTGCGTGACGCGGTGGTCGAAGTCCTGCTCCTGCTCCGCCGTCGGCAGCTCGCCGTAGAGCAGCAGGTAGGCGACCTGCAGAAAGTCCTTCTGTTCGGCGAGCTCGTCGATCGGATAGCCGCGATAGAGGAGCACCCCCTCGTCTCCGTCGATGTAGGTGATCGACGACGCGCACGAGCCCGTCGAGGTATAGCCGGGGTCGTAGGTGAAATGACCGGTCTTCTGATAGAGCGAGCTGATATCGATGACCGATGGCCCGACCGTTCCGTCGAGGATGTCGAAGTCCCAGCTATCGTTGCCGATGGTGAGCGTCGCCTTCTTGTTGCTTGCCATGTTCTCCTCGGTGAGCCGTACGATCCCTGCTACGCGGGCGATCTCGGCAGACGTTTCTCAACGTAAGCGCGAGCCGAAGTTCCCAACCTGCTGCCGCCCCAATCTTTTCGCTCCGCTAGCGCAGCAGCGCCAGCGGGAAGCCCTAGTTCCTTCTAGCACGTCTGACCAGAAAGATATTGCACCGCAATATCATTTGCCAGTCGCGATGGCGGAGGACAGCACCCAACTCCCTCCAGATCAGTCGGGCCTCTCTTCCTGCATGCCGACATCGTAGCCGTGCGGGCAAGTCCCGGCGTGGGAAATGATTGGGCGGACGCCGCGCGGCCGGGAAAAAGAAACTCCCGCGGCCGCTGTGGTAAGGACATCACCAGCTTGCGCTTTGGCTTGATTAAAATGCAGGATATGACCATCTGGTCAAACATCGACGCAACATGATATCCGCCGGGTTTCCAGGGCGGGGCGGGCTCCGAAATCCAGCATGCTCCAACACGCAAGACAGCCGAAGGCTGACCTCTATCCATGAGTCTTGGTGACGCAGCTGAGCGCCCGGCCGTCCGGGTAAAGTCAAACGCGAACGCGGTCGGAAGGGCCCAGGTGGTCCGCTTTGCCGGCGATTCCGGCGATGGGGTCCAGCTGCTTGGCGGGCAGTTCGCCATAGCGGCCGCCGCCAAGGGCGCGGACCTGATGACGCTGCCGGAGTTCCCCGCGGAGATCCGCGCTCCCACGGGCACGACGTTCGGCGTCTCCGCCTACCAGGTCCAGTTCGGGTCGGACGAGGTCCTGACCCCCGGCGACGAGGCCGACATGCTCGTGGCGTTCAACCCGGCGGCTTTCGTCACCAACATCGAGTTCCTCAAGCGCGGCGGGACTGTGGTCATCGACGAGGGTGCCTTCAACGAGCGCGCCTACGTCAAGGCCGGCGTGAGCGGCGACCCTGTCGACCACAGCACCGGCGCTCCCTACCGCGTCATTTCCGCGGAGATCACCAAGCGCACGCTGGAATCCGTCGCCGAGTTCGGGCTCGGACGTAAAGACGCAGGCCGCGCGAAGAATTTCTGGGCCTTGGGGCTTTCGCTCTGGCTGTGCGGCCAGTCACCGGACTCCGCGGCCGCCTGGGTGGCGGAGCGCTTCAAGAAGGACCAGAAGCTGGCCGGCGCCAATACGGCGGCGCTGAAGGCAGGCTACGCCTACGGCGAGACGATGGAACTGTCCCTGCCGGACGTCGTCCTCATCACCCGGGCGCCGAAGCGCAGCGGCAGCGCCCGCATGACGTCGGGCACCGACGCGATGGCGCTGGGCGTCGCAGCGGCCGGCGCGCTGAGCGGCAAGAGCATCTTCTACTGCTCCTACCCCATTACGCCCGCTTCCGCGCTGCTTCACTCGCTCGCCAGGATCAGGAGCGGCGTGCGCACCTTCCAGGCGGAGGACGAGATCGCCGCCGTGTGCGCCGCCATCGGCGCCTCCTACGCCGGACAGCTCGGCGTATCGGCCAGCTCCGGGCCGGGACTTTCGCTGAAGACCGAGGCGCTCGGGCTCGCCATAACGGCCGAGCTGCCACTCATCGTTATCGACGTGCAGCGCGCCGGCCCCTCCACCGGCATGCCGACCAAGCCGGAGCAGTCCGACCTCGACATGGCGATCTTCGGACGTCACGGCGAGGCGCCGCTCGCGGTCCTCGCGCCGGCGACGCCCGCCGACTGCTTCTCAATCATGCTCGATGCGGCACGTATCGCCATCGAGGCGACGACCCCGGTCATCGTGCTTTCCGACGCCTTCCTGGCCAATGCCGTGAGCGACTGGCCGGTGCCTGACACCGACTCGCTGCCCGACCTCAGGCCACGCACGAACGGCGGCGG
>CAZMJQ010000308.1:0-3163 GCA_964566475.1 uncultured Propylenella sp.
GTCGGACACGGCATCGCCAGCCGGCTCTCCACCAAGCTCGGCGAGGGCGTGATCAACGGGCTGATGACCGCGCGGATCGGGCTTTCGGCGATGGACGTGTGCCGCCCGCTCCCCTTCCTCGCGCAGGAGCGTCCGCGGCTGAAGGACCTTGCCGGCAGCCTTGTGAGTCCCGGCGAATCCGCTGCTGACACTTCGTTGACGAAACGTTAGGCTTAACAATCCGTTCAGCCTTCGCTTCCTAAGCTCGGGCGGGAACAGACTTCTAGACGGAGCCCGACAATGTCCCGCATCGCTACTTTTGCCCTCTCCGCCGCGCTTGCCGCCGCGGCCGCGCTCCCCGCCAAGGCGGACGAGCTGATGGTGCGCTTCTCCGGCGAATGGGCGGGAACAGGACAGCTCCTCTTCGGCCCGCAGTACGGCGAGGAGTTCCACTGCGAGCTGAAGGGCAACCCGAGCGATTCGAGGCTGAGCTTCGGCATGAGCGGACGCTGCTGGATGGGATTCCTCTCCGCGCCGGTCACCGCGCAGCTGCGCTACAATGCCGAGACGCGCCAGTATTACGGCGAGTTCCTCGACGGCGCCGACGGACGCGGCGTCGACATCGTCGGCGCGCGCGCTGGCGAGGCCATCTCGCTCAAGCTCATGCGCGGGGCCTTGCAGGGGCGGATCACGGCCGAGACGGTCAGCGCCGACCAGATGAAGGTCATGATGTATTACCGCGACGTGCAGAACAACCGCGAGCTCCCGGTCGTCGCCATGGGCTTCGCCCGCAAGGGCACCGCCGGCCTGCCGGACTACCTGCCGGGCTTCGTCACCGGCGCGATCACGCCGCGCAACTGAGAACAATGGGGCGTCATCCTCGGACGCGCATAGCGCGATCCGAGGACCCAGGGCGGCGAACTTCAGCTTGGGTTCTCGGTCTCCGCTTCGCTCCGCCCGAGAATGATGGAGAAGGTTGGCTCGCTCTATTGCGACAGCGGGCCTTGGGCATTCCCGCCTCGCGCGAGATTGAGTTCACCCCGCTTCGGACTCCCGCTAGTCTCCCCGGGTGAAAGCACGCCTCGTCGCCGTCGCCCTGTCGTTCCTGGCCGTTGCCGGGAGCGCTCCGGCGGAGGAGGCCGTCGACCTCGAGCTGGTGCTCGCCATCGATGCGTCGGGCTCCGTCGACCCGGACGAATGGGCCCTGCAGATGCAGGGCTATGCCGCCGCCTTCCGCGACACGCGCGTGCAGGCGGCGCTCTCCTCCGGCCCGGTCGGCCGCATCGGCGTGGCGGTGGTCGTGTGGGCCGACGCCACGGTGCCGAAATGGGAGAGCGCCTGGTTCGTGCTAGCGACCCCGGCCGACGCGGAGCGCTTCGCTGCCTACATGGCCGGGCTTGAGCGCGGCGCCATCGGCGGGACCGGCATCGGCGCCGGCATCGCCGCGGCGATCCGCAAGCTCGACCGCAACGGGCTGAGCGCGCCGCGGCAGGTGGTCGACGTCTCCGGCGACGGCCGCGAGACGCCGGCGCGGGAGTTCGTCGTGCTCGTCCACTGGGCACGGCAGATGGCGGAGGCACGCGGCGTCACGGTGAACGGCCTCGTCATCCTCAACGAGGAGCCCGATCTCGCCGCCTGGTATCGCGACCACGTCATCGCCGGCCCGGACGCTTTCGTTGTCGCGGCAGCGGACTACGAGGATTTCCGGCACGCCATCGTGCGCAAGCTCATCCGCGAGATCGAGCACGCGCCGCGGCTCACGCGGCGATGACCGAGATGACGTAGCCCGGATGAAGCGAAGCGTAATCCGGGTCCGAAGAAGCGAGTGGCAATGGTGCTCCCCGGATTGCGCTTCGCTCCATCCGGCTACGTCGAATTAATTGACTCCGTCAACTAATTTGTCGAGGATCGCCCGCGGAGGTGAGCATGGCCCACACCATCGCGCAGGACATCGCGCAGCTGCGCCGCTTCAACCGCTTCTACACGGTCGAGGCGGGGCTCTTGACCGACGGGCTCCTGGAGAGCCCCTTCACGCTCACCGAGGCGCGCGTGCTCTACGAGCTGGCGCACCGCAAGAACGCGACCGCCACGGAGCTTTGCCGCGACCTTGCCATCGACGCGGGATATCTCAGCCGCATCCTCAAGCGCTTCGTCTCGCGCGGGCTGGTGAAGCGCACGGCCGCGAAGAACGATGCCCGCAAGGCGCTGCTTCGCCTGACCGCGGCCGGCCGCCGCGCCTATGCCGGCCTCGACCGCGCGTCGAACGAGGAGGCGCGCGGAAAGCTCGCGCCGCTCTCGAGGAAGAACAGCGCCGCGCTTACTGGCGCCATGCAGACCATCGAGGCCCTGCTGGCGCCGCATGCACCGGCCGAAGCTTCCTACGTGCTGCGGCCGCTTCGGGTCGGCGACATCGGTTGGATCGCACACCGCCAGGGCATCCTCTACGCCGAGGAATTCGGCTGGGACGGTTCCTACGAGGCGCTCGCCGCAGAGATCCTGGCGAAGTTCGTGCAGATGTTCGACCCGGAATGGGAGAACGCCTGGATCGCGGAGCACGACGGAGAGGTCGTCGGGTCGGTGTTCGCCGTGAGAAAATCGAAGCGGGTCGCGAAGCTCCGCCTTCTCTACGTCGAGCCGGGTGCCCGCGGGCTCGGCATCGGAAAGCGGCTCGTCGACGAATGCGTCGCCTTCGCCCGCGCCAAGGGCTACGCGAGGATGACGCTGTGGACCCAGAGCTGCCTCACCTCAGCCCGCCGCATCTACGAGGCGGCGGGTTTCGAGCAGGTGGCGTCAGAGGAGCACCACTCGTTCGGCAAGGACCTCGTCGGCGAGACGTGGGAGATCGATTTGCGCACCTCGTAGCCCGCATGGAGCGCCGCAGGCGCGCAATGCGGGGCGGTGCTCCAGAAGAGGCGCCGCGGCAGGGGCCGCGGCAGGCCCCGGATTGCGCTTCGCTCCATCCGGGCTACGACGGGTCAAAGGCGCCGCCCGAGCCTCACCCGATCCGCGTCTTCTTCAGCCGCTCCTCGTCGAGCTCCACCCCAAATCCCGGCCTGTCCGAAAGCACGATCATCCCCTCCCCGTCCACGTCCTGCGGCTCGCTCAGCATGTAGTCGCGGCGCTCGAGCGACCATTCCGGCGGGTCGAAGGGGAACTCCAGGAACGGCGCGTTCGTCAGCCCGCA
>CAZMJQ010000309.1:0-6282 GCA_964566475.1 uncultured Propylenella sp.
GATGCGTCGGGGCCGTGGTCGCGCGGCGTGCATCAGCTCTGGTTCTGCGACGGCGAGACGGTGCACATGTCGGCGGGCGCGGCGGACTTTCAGCCGCGCAACCCGCTCGACGACCAGTGCTATCGCATGGTCGACGTGCGCAATCCGGCCAAGCCCGCCGAGCTTGGGCGCTGGTGGCTGCCCGGCACGCGCGAGGGCGATGCGGAGCCGCCGCCGCCGCGCCACGCGCCAGGCAGGGACCTGGGCTTCCGCGCCCACAACACCAACGTCTATCCGGAGCGGCCCGACCGCGCCTATCTGGGCTATCTCGACGCGGGGATGATCGTGCTCGACATCTCCGACAAGGCGAGCGCGAAGCCGGTCTGCCGCTGGGACAACTCTCCGCCCTATTTCGGCTTCACGCACACCGTGCTGCCGCTCTTCCGGCGCGAGCTCCTCATCGTCACCGACGAGTCGGTCGTCGACGACGCCGCGGATTGGCCGAAGCTCGTCTGGATCCTCGACGCGCGCGCGGAGGAGAATCCTGTGCCGATCGCCACGTGCCCGCTGCCGCCCGCGGCAACGTTCGCGAACCGGGGAGGGCGCTACGGCGCGCACAACATCCACGAGAACGTGCCGCTGCCGACGGCGTTTCAGTCCGACCAGCTCGTTTTCGGCACCTTCTTCAACGGGGGGCTCCGCGCCTACGACATCTCCAATCCGTATCAGCCGCGCGAGGTCGCGCACTTCGTGCCGGACGCGCCGCCGAATGCTCCGACCGGCGCGATCCAGCTGAACGACGTCTTCGTCGACGAGCGGCCGGTGGTCTACACCGTCGACCGCCACACGGGCGGGCTCTATATCCTGGAGATGGATTTCTAAGCGGTCGGCAACGTCTACCGATCCGTCTGCGAGAAACCGGGGCCGGTGTCCCAGCGCTGCGGCACATAGGGCCGACCCACGCGGCGGCACCAGCTCTCCCAGCCGCGCTCCCAGGTGAAGCCGGCGCGCGCGGTGGTGATCGCGCCGATCTCTCCCTCCGACAGATAGGCGATGTCGCCCATGGCGAGCGACCTGATCTGCATGTCGGCGTTCATCTCCATGTAGACGGAGGTAAACACGACCTCGCGCAGCGAGCGGCCGACGACCACGCTGCCGTGCCCGCGCATCAGCGCCACGGTCCTGCCGCCGAGGCAGGCGGCGAGATCGCGTCCCATCGCCATCGAGGTTACGAGAAGGTTGGTGCAATCGCCGAATGCCGTGCGGATGTCCCAGTTGGGGATGTCGTCGCCGATCGGCGCTGCCATGTGCATGAGCGGGCGCAGCTTCGTTCCGGTGACGCTGAAGGGAATAACGCTCGGGCTGTGATTGTGCACGACCGACATGACCTCCGGCCGCGCCTCGTAGATCGCGCCATGAATGAAGCGCTCCGAATAGGGCTTGCCGGGCGATGCGCCGACCGTGTCGCCCTCGAGCGTGAACTCGGTGATGTCGGCGGCTTCGATCACCTCCGGCGCACGGGCGCGCGACAGGAGGAACGAGCCGGGCTTGTCAGGATGGCGGACGCTGACATGGCCGAAGGCGTCGACGACCCGCTCCCTGGCAAGGATGCGGTTGGCGGTGACCAGTTCCTCCTTCAGCGCATCGATGTCGGTCATGATTCGCGGCGCTCCTGCCTGCCTCTCACTCGCTCATCGGGCTGCGCACGCTCAGTCTACGAAGCCGAGCCCCGGTTAAAGGACCGGCGTTCCCCATAGGGGAACAAGAAATCGATCAGTGCACCCGATCGCCTATAGTCGCAGGATGCGACATTGCAGGCGCCCTTCAAGAACGCGTGGAACACTAAGCGCCGGCAACCGCCCAACGGGAGGAACAAAAATGCTTTCTCGACTCAAGACGATCGCCCTTGCCTCCGCGGCCGCGATCATTGCAGCTTCGACTGCATCTGCGCAAAGCGTAGAGGAGTTCTACTCCGGCAAGACGATCGAGGTGCGCATCGGATTCAGCGTCGGAGGCGGTTACGACACTTACGCCCGCCTGCTTGCCCAGCACATGGGCAAGCACATTCCCGGCAATCCCACCCTGGTGCCGCAGAATGAGCCGGGCGCCGGCAGCCTCAAGCTGGCCAACTGGCTATACGACGCGGCGCCGCAGGACGGAACGGTGTTCGGTATCGTGGCCCGCGCCGCGCCGTTCGACCCGCTCTTCGGCAACGAAGCGGCGCAGTTCGACGCGCAGCAGTTCAACTATATCGGCTCGGCCAACAACGAGGTCAGCGTCTGCGTCGCCCGCGCCGACACCGGCATCGAGAAGTTCGACGACCTGAAGGAAATGGAGCTGATCGTCGGCGGAACGGGGCCGACGGCCGATACGGTGCAGTTCCCCAAAATCATGAACGACGTGTTCGGCACCAAGATCACCATCATCGACGGCTACCCCGGAGGCAACGACGTCAATCTGGCGATGGAGCGCGGAGAGGTGACGGGGCGCTGCGGCTGGTCGTGGTCGAGCGTCGTGGCGACTCGCCAGGACTGGCTCGACAGCGGCTACATGAACGTCCTGATGCAGCTCTCGACGTCGAAGCATCCGGGCATTCCCGATTCCGTGCCGCTGATCATGGATGTTGCCGAGACGGACGACGACAAGCGGCTGCTGCGCATCGTGTTCGCCCGCCAAGCGCTCGGCCGTCCCTTCATCGCCCCGCCGAACATCCCGGAGGACCGTGTGATGGCCCTGCAGGAGGCGTTCATGGCGACGATGGAGGACCCGGAGTTCCTGGCCGACGCCCAGCAGGCGGAGCTTGAGATCACACCGATTTCGGGCCCGGAGGTCCGGCAACTGGTGGAAGACGCGTATGACGCCTCGCCGGCGATCGTGGAGCGCATCTCCGCTATCGTGCAGTAAGCGGTCCCGCCTTCCGGATCACGCGCCGGCGCATCGTTGCGCCGGCGTTTTCTATCCGAGACTACGGCCAGGTGAGCCGCGCGAAGGCCGCCACGGATTCCGGCAGCGGGACGTAGGCGAGGACAAGCTCCGTGCTCAGCGTCAGCGCGAGAGCGCCGAGCATCGAGACGGCGATGCCGATATAGGTCCGGGGCCCGAGGATCTCGTGATCGCGGTTCAGCATCCAGGCGAAGATCACGCGGAACGCCACCGAGGTGCGCTGTATCGTGGTGACGACGGTGACGGGCGCGATCGCCAGCGCCATGTAACGGAACGCCTGCGACAGGAACACGGCGACGCCCGAGAAGAGGAACCAGCGCGCCGGCGACGCTTCGAGCGCCATGACCTCGGTGCGGTTCGACGGGACGAGCAGCAGCCCTCCGACGACGATTGAAGCCGCGAGATAGGAGACGAAGCCCGCCGCCAGGCTTTCGACCATCCCGCCGCTCCCGAGTCCGAACCGGATCAGGACGGGGCTGGTGCCATAGCCGACCGCGCCCACCAGTCCCCAGAGCGTGCCCTCCAGGTAGCGCGGCTCGAACAATGACGTCGACTTCGCGCGATTTCGGCGGCGCTGCAGGATGATCATGGGAGCGAACATGACCAGCACGATTCCGATCACCCTGAGCGGCGTCAGCCTCTCGTCGAGGAAGGTCATCGCGAGCGCCAGCGCCACGGGGATGCTGAGCTGCTGGATAGGGCTCGACAGGGCGGCGCCCATGGCCTCCGTCGCCCGGTAGTTGCCGTAACGCCCGAAGACGAAGTGGATGATTCCGGCAAGCGACATCCACATCCAGGTGGCCGCGCTGAAAGCCTGTAGGGCGCCGATCCCTCCGAAGGGAACGCACGCGATGAGAAAAAGCGGCACGCCGATCGGCACGGTGACGGCCAGCGCCTGAAGCACCGTGCCGGTGAGCACGCCGCGGCGGACAGCTGCGTTGTTGAGCCCGAATGTTGCTGCCGACAGAAGCGCGAGGACCGCGCCGAGCACGTCAGGCTGGCTTTCTTTCGCCGCGCAGGAAGGCGCGCACCAGGTCGGGCGTCAGCGCGAGGCCGGGCTCGAACTCCGGCGCGTCCTCGATCTGCTCAAGGTCGTTGAGGCCGGAATGCTTGAAGATGCGGTTGATGGAGGAGATCAGTCGCGCCGGCCGGCCGGGGTCGGCGTTGAAGTGCTGATGGATCGTGTTTGGCGGGATGTAGATCACGTCGCCGGCCTCCCATTCGAAGCGCTTGATCTCCTCCTGCGGCTTCCAGTGGTAGGTGTCGGTGATCTCCACGTCGCAGTCCTGGTGCAGATCGCAGCCGCGCCCCTCGATGACATAGAGGCACTCCTCCGCCAAGTGCCGGTGCTTGCCCGAGCGGCTGCCCGGCGGGATGATCTGCATGTAGGCGTCGACCGTCTCCATGCGGGTGTTCATCGCCTCGTTGATGAGGTGCTTGAGCAGCCCCTGGCGCGACATCTCCCAGGGCATCTCCTCCGGCGGGACGACCTTGCGGCGTCCGGCGTTGCGCTGCGGCGCCGCTGCGGCATCGTCGAGCAGCCCCTGGTAGAGCGCCTCGTTCGCCGCGCCGGCGATCCAGGCCTTTGCCTCGCCCCACGCCATCTCAGTAGCCGTCCTTCGGGTGGTTGAAATCGTCCTCCTCCTCGCGCACCTCGAAGTTCTCGCCGCCGGGCGCGGGCGTGGTCTGGCGCGGCTCGACCGTCTTCTGGAACAGCATGTTCATGAACATGAACATCGGCTTGGTCTTGATGACGAGCGCGCGCGCCGGCTTGTCGGGCGAGCCGTTGAAGTGCTGGTGGACGCAGTTGTTGTGGACGATGACCACGTCGCCCGCCTTCCAGTCGTAGCGCACGTCGTCGTGGATCTCGTAGCCGTGGCCGTCGAGGATGTAGAAGGCGGCCTCGTTGACGTGGCCGTGCTTCTGGCTCTTGCCGCCCGGACCGTACTCCTCCAGGTGCAAGTGGAAGTTCTGCGTGATGCCGTCTTTCGGCTCGACGTAGTGGCGGCTGTAGGCCTGCGGCCCGTCGACGAACTTCAGCTCGCGCGCCTTGCGCACGCGCGGCATGGACCGCAGCCGCTCGAGCTCCTCGGAAAGATTGTAGGCGCCCTGGATGGCGCGGACGAAGATGCGGTCCTTCTTGCTGTGGTAGTATTCCTTCGGCGCGGCAGCCGCGGGTCCGGTCGTTCCGCCATTCTCGTTGCGTTTCATGACGCGCCCTCGTGGGTGGCTTCGCTGACAAGTACCAGCCTGCCGCGGAGGCGACAAGAACGCCGTTCCCTTTGGCAGAACGGGTTTTCCGCCAACCCTCACGTAGCCTTCCTAATGACAAGAAATTGGCAATCCTTGTCATACGTGCCATATGCGAGATTGACGGAGGACCCCATGGCCACGATGAACGTGTCGCTGCCCGATGCGATGAAGAACTGGGTCGAAGCGCAGACACGCGGCGGCCGCTACAGCAATTCCAGCGATTATGTGCGTGACCTGATCCGCCGCGACCAGGAGCGGGCAGCAAGAATCGCCGAGCTCCAGAATGCGATCGACGAGGGGCTCGAGAGCGGCATCAGCGACCAGCCGATCGAGGAGGTGTTAAAAGCCGCGCGCGCCGCAGCGAAACGCGACGATGGCGTATAGGCTGACGCGTAAGGCCGAGGAGGACCTGACGCACATTTACTTGGATGGAATCCGTGACTTCGGCGTGCGCAGGCCGAAGCCTATCTCGCAGACCTGCTGCGGACTTTCGATCTCTTGGCGAACAGTCCGGGGATTGTGCGCCTGCGCGCGGAATTCAGGCCGGCGGTGAGAATCCATCCGCACGGGGCCCACCTTATTATCTATCGCGATATCGCCGCCGACGTCCTCATTGTTCGCATCCGACACGGCCGTGAGGATTGGCTGCGAGACGAGGGCTAAGTCCTAATCACCCTCCGGCATGGGGAGGCCGCGTGCGATCTTGAATGCCTTGATCGCCTCCTTCACCGTCCCGGCCACCGGCATGGCGATGCGTGCCCGGTCCGCTTCACCAAGCAGGGTCATCATATCCTTCTCCGCCCACAGCGCCGGGCGCTCGTCGGCGCGCGTTTCGAGTGCCCAGTTGGTGCCGCTGCCGTGCAGCAGCGCCGCGCGCAACGCCTCCGGATCGATGCCGAAGCGCTCCGCGAACGCCATGCCCTCAACGTTGGCCGCGAGGCAGGTCCACAGCAGCATGTTGTTGATCGCCTTGGCGGCCTGGCCCGCGCCCACGTCGCCGAGGCGGAAGACGTGCTCGCAGAAAGCGCCGAGCACCGGCCGGCATGCGTCGATGTCGGCCTCCGCGCCGCCCGCATAGACGAGCAGGCGTCCTTCTTCGGCCGCGGC
>CAZMJQ010000310.1:0-5744 GCA_964566475.1 uncultured Propylenella sp.
CCCGACCAAGGCGTCGGCGAAGGTGTCGTTCCGCCTCGTGGGCGAGCAGGACCCGGAGGCGATCAAGGCGAGCCTCCACAGGTTTGTGCGGGAGCGGATGCCGGCGGACTGCAAGGCGACGTTCCTCAATCACGGCGGCGACCGGGCGATCAGCCAGCCGAGCGACAGCCCCTGGGTGAAGAAGGCGCGGCAGGCTCTCTCCGAGGAGTGGGGACGAGAGGCGGTGGTGATCGCGATGGGCGGCTCGATCCCGATCGTGACGCAGTTCAAGCGGATTTTGGGGATGGATTCGCTGCTGATCGGCTTCGGGCTCGAGGACGACCGCATCCATTCGCCCAACGAGAAGTACAACCTGACGAGCTACCACCGCGGCACGCGCTCCTGGGCGCGGGTGCTGGCGGCTATCGCGGAGTAGGGGAATGCACATCGCGCAGATGAACGTGGGGACGTCGCTCTACGACCTCGACGACGAGCGGATGTCGGGCTTCGTGGACAACCTCGACCGGGTGAACGCGCTTGCCGATGCGACGCCGGGCTTTGTCTGGCGCCTGCAGACAGAGGAAGGAAACGCCACCGACATCAAGCCGACCGACGATCCGCGCTTCATCGTCAACATGTCGGTGTGGGAGACGGTGGAGGCGCTCTTCGACTACGTCTACCGTTCCGACCACCGCGCCGTGATGGTGAAGCGGCGGCAGTGGTTCAGGAAGCCGGAGGGTCCCTATCACGTGCTTTGGTGGGTCGGGGCGGGCGTCCTGCCCAGCGTCGAGGACGGACTGGCGCGGCTCGACCATCTGACGCGGCACGGACCCACGCCCTATGCGTTCACCTTCAAGACGGTGTTCCCGGCCGGCGCCGCCGCGCCGCTCGACCTCAAGCCGGAGCCTTATTGCGTGGGTTGGGCGTAGGGCGGATGCGCTCCGTCTGCGTGTTCTGCGGCTCGAGCGCCGGTAACCGCGACGTCTACGCGGCGGCGGCGCGCAACGTCGGGCAGACGATCGCGGAGCAGGGCCTGCGGCTCATCTATGGCGGCGCGATGGTCGGGCTGATGGGGGAGGTGGCGGATGCCGCGCTGGCCGCGGGCGGCGAGGTGATCGGCGTCATTCCCGTTGCGCTCGTGGAGCGGGAAATCGCGCACGGAGGGCTAACCGAGACGCATCACGTCAAGTCGATGCACGAGCGCAAGGCGATGATGGCCGACCTTTCGGATGCGTTCCTGGCGCTCCCTGGCGGCGTAGGCACGCTCGAAGAGCTCTTCGAGATATGGACGTGGGGGCAGCTCGGGCATCACCGTAAGCCGGTGGGCATCCTCAACGTGGAGGGCTATTTCGACCCGCTGCTGGCTTTCGTCGACCGGCAGTACAGCGAGGGCTTCATGCGGCACGAGCATCGCGACATGCTCGTGGTGGAGAGCGATCCGGCGCGGGTACTGAAGCGGTTCTCGAACTACCTGGCGCCGGCCGTCGCGAAGTGGATCAGGACAGGAGAGCGCTGACTGTCATGCGAGCGCCGGCAGTCCCTCCAGAGACGGCAGGACCGCGCTCGGGGCCAGGTCGGCGTATTCGTCGGGGGCGCCGCTGCGGTTGATCCACACGGTGCGCAGGCCGTGGACGGTCGCTCCTGCGATGTCCCAGCGGTTCGAGGACTGGAACGAGACGGCCTGCGGGTAGACGCGGAACTGGGTCGTCACGAGGTCGTAGACCCGCTGGTCCGTCTTGTAGATTCCCAGCGCATCGACCGAAAGGACGGCGTCGAACTCGCCATCCAGCCCGGCCGCCTTCACGGCATCCGCCAGCATGTCGGGGGTACCGTTGGAGAGGATAGCCACCTGCTTGCCGCGCCGCTTCAACGTGCGGATGACGTCGGGCACCTCGGGATAGCAGTCCAGGCTGCGATAGGCGTCGAGCAGCTGCGAGCGGGTCCCTCGGTCGGCGTCGGGGACCGATGCGAAGGCGAAATCGAGCGCCTGCTCCGTGAGGGTCCAGAAGTCCAGGTAGCGCCCGGCGAGCGTCCGCACCCAGGTGTATTCGAGCTGCTTGGCGCGCCAGATATCCGACAGCCGGGCGGCATCCGGACCCACCGCGGCGGCATGGCGGCGCACCGCGGCGTGCACGTCGAACAGGGTTCCGTAGGCGTCGAAGGCGAAGACGGCGGGGGCCATGCCGGACCGGCCTCACACCATCCAGGTCTGCGGATCGGGAACCGGGTGGCCCGATGACGCCCATTGCAGGCCCCGGATGCAGCGGACGATCGCCCAAATCGCCACAGCTATGAAGAGCAGGAACCCGACGCCCACGATCATCAGGACCGCGGACAAGAGGGCGTAGAGCAGACCGATCCAGAATGTCCGGACCTGATACGTATAGTGGCTTTCAGCCCAGGTTCCGGCGGCCTGGGGTCGGTTGAGATAGGCGATGACCACCCCGATCAGCGCGGTGACCCCGACAAGCAGGCTCACCAGATAGAGCACATAGACCAGCTTCACGTTGTCGCCGCCGGGGGCCAGAAAGCGCCCGACGGCGTCCTGCGGTCCGGCCCGATTCGCGTCTGGCATAAAGTTCCTCCTCGCAGCGCCGGTGGTTGCTGCGCTGCCCGCGCCTAGCCCCGCATGGGGACAGAAACGTGGCGCACGCGGCTCTTGTCGGCGTCCTGGGAGTTGATAAACCAAATCCGCGACGAACGCACACGGGGAGGCTGCGTCATGAGCCAGGACGCCACCGATCTCCTTGCCCGCTGGATCGCCGAGAATGTCCACGCGGTACCGGAAGACGAGCAGAAGGGCGAAGCCGCGCAACTGGCGGCCGAGTTTATCGCCTATGCAAAGGACGCGGGGTTGAGCGCCGCCGACCTGAAGGAGCTGGAAGTGGACATCGAGGAAGACCTCGAAAGCTATCTTGAGGACGCGATCGAGGCGGCGCGGGCACACGAGGACAGCCGGTCCCCCGGCGACCTGGCGTGAGCGCAGTCCTCACCGGCGAGGGGCGCCGTTCACCGCGGGGCGCAGGACGGGCATTTCGCTTTCGGGTGAGACAGGGTAATTGACCAGCCGCGTCGCTGCTCCAGACTGGGCGGGATGCTGCGGAAGGCGGATGTAATGGCCGATTGGTCGCAAACCTGGACCTACCTCGACGGGGAATGGCACGAGGGAAACGTGCCCGTTTTCGGGCCGCGCACGCACGCGGCCTGGCTCGGTTCGAGCGTTTTCGACGGTGCGCGGGCGTTCCAGGGCGTCACGCCGGACCTCGACAGGCACTGCGCCCGGGTAAACGCCTCGGCTGCGACGCTGGGGCTCCGGGCGACTGTCGACGCGGACGAGATGATGGAGCTGACCCGGGAGGGGATGAAGCGCTTCCCGGCCGGGGCGGCGCTCTATGTCCGCCCGATGTATTGGGCGGAGCGCGGCGGCTTCATGTCGGTGCCGCCCGACCCTGAATCGACGCGGTTTCTCCTCTGCCTCTACGAGACGCCGATGCCAGAGCCGAACGGGATGTCCGTCACGGTCTCGCCATATCGCCGCCCGACGATCGAATGTATGCCGACGGACGCCAAGGCGGGCTGCCTCTACCCCAACAATGGCCGCGCCATCATGGAGGCGCGCTCGCGCGGCTTCGACAACGCGCTGGTCCGCGACATGCTGGGGAATATCGCGGAGACCGGGACGTCCAACGTCTTCATGGTGAAGGACGGTACCGTGATGACGCCTGCACCGAACCGCACGTTCCTGAACGGCATCACGCGCCAGCGTGTCATCGCGCTCTTGCGCGAGGCCGGTTTCGAGGTGCTCGAGAAATCGCTCACTGTCGAGGATTTCCTCGACGCGGACGAGCTCTTCTCGACGGGGAACTACTCGAAGGTCGTTCCCATCACGCGGATCGAAGACCGCGACCTGCAGCCCGGTCCCGTCCACGCGAAGGCGCGGAAGCTTTATTGGGAATGGGCGCACGCGTAGCGCACGACGGAACGGACCGTCGCAGTGGAGGCGACCGGAGGATCATATGCCGAGGTTCATCGTATTGGTTCTGATTGTGATTGCGGCGAGCATAGCGCCCGCCGCCGCCGATCCGCTCTACGGTCTCTTTCGCTACGACAAGCCGCGGCCACCGGTCGCGGGCGATTGTGGGGCGATCGCGGCGGCGGTGGGGGGCGAGGCGACGTGGTACGGCGAGTTCGCGGGAAAACGCTACGACGACTTTGCCGACCGGTACCATCCGTTCTCTGCGCGTGGATGCTTCGAAAGCGAGGTGGCGTGCCGGATCTGGACGAACCAGGCCATCACCTACCTCGGGCGGGGGCCGATGGTCTACGCGACGTGCCGGCGCGGCGGATAGGGCGCGCTATTCGCTGCTGGCGGGCGTGGCGTCTGGAAGGGGCGGGACGGCCTTCAGGTAGGCGGCGATCGCATGGAGATCCTCGTCGGGGAGGTGGGAGAGGCTCCACTGCACCAGGGACATGTTGCCGCCCAGCGTGTCGAATTCAGGCGTGAAGCCGGTCTTGAACACGTCGACGATCTCTCCTTCCGACCAGGTCAGCCCTTCCTCGTGCGGCGTGATGTTGGGGATGGTCCCGCGGCCGTCCGGATTGGGAGCGCCCGCCAACCAGGACGCAGCCTGCAGGCCGCCCATGAAGTCGCGTGGCGTATGGCACTCGCCGCAATGGCCGAGGCTTTCCACGAGGTACTGGCCGCGCAGGACGGACTCGGAGGAATCGGCGAGCGTGAGAACCGGCTCGGGCGAGAAGTAGAGGAGCTTCCAGACGCCCACGCCGCGCCGGATGTTGAAGGGAAACCCGAGATCGTGGCCGGCGACCTGGTTGGATACGGGCGAGAGCGTGTCGATGAAGGCCTTCAGGTCGACCGCGTCCTCCAGCGTCATGCGGACATAGGAGGAGTAGGGGAAGGCGGGATAGTAGTGCGCGCCGCCCGGCGAGACGCCGCGGGTGACCGCGTTGACGAAGTCGGCCGTGGACCAGCCGCCGATGCCCGTATCGGGATCGGGTGATATGTTGGGCACGCGGAAGGTGCCGAAGTCCGTGCTCAGCTCCCGTCCGCCGCCCAGCATGAGCTTGTCGTCGCCCTGGGCATCGGGCGCGGCATGGCAGGAGGCGCATCCGCTGGCATAGAAGACGCGCTCGCCGTTTGCCACGTCGGGCTCGTGGGCCGGCAACTGAGCCGCGGCCAGCGGCTCAGGCGCCGTGAGGAACCAGCCCAGGGCGGCGCAGCCGATCGCCAGAACAATGACTGCAATAACCGCCCTGCGCAGCATCAGTTCTCGAGACGGTAGTTCTCGTGACAGCCGCCGCAGGTCTGGCCGATCTGGCCCATCGCCGCCTGCAGGTCTTCCACGCTCTGGGGCTCGGACGCACGGGCTGCGTCAGTGGCCTGCTGGAAGTTGGCGAGAGCGGTCTCGAAGCCGGCCATGTCCTCCCAGATCGCGGGGCTGGCGCGCGTGTCTCCTTCGCCCGACCCTTCGGGGAAGTAGTCGCCGACGGAGTAGGCGACGGCATTGAAGGTGCGCAGCGCCGACTGTGCAACCGCCGCGTGGAACGGCGCCTCGCCCTTGATCATCGCCTGCATGGCTCCGGCGGCTCCCCCGTTCGCCTGCATGAGTTTCTTGCGCGTAAGGATGGGATCGTCAACTGCGAAAGCTGCCGTTCCGACGACGCCTACGGCCATGGCCAGTCCTGCGAAGAGCACCCGACGCATAATGTCCTCCTGAGAATCCCTGCGGTGCCAATGGAGCCGCGCC
>CAZMJQ010000311.1:0-11947 GCA_964566475.1 uncultured Propylenella sp.
CTCATCGAGCGTTTCTTCAACAAGCTCAAACACTTCCGACGCATCGCCACCCGCTACGACAAAACCGCACGCAACTTCCTCGCAGCCATCATGCTCGCCGCATCACGTCTCTGGATCAAAAGCTTTGAGTCCACGACCTAGGGCGTGCCGGGTCGCTCCGCGGATTAATCTTTCAGGATGCAGTCAAGGCTGTTGATTCTCCGGCTAGCAGCGCATGGGTGAGCTTATCGCATTCCCGGGGAATGCCTGAGGAGGAGGTCCCCATAGACCTGCTTACGGCCGTTGACGTCGCCATTCGCGACCTTCGGGAAATCTCGGAGCGCTCACCCACCATCCGCCAACAGGCGTAGGATTGCCGCAAGATGCTGCAGCGTGCCTACCGGGCGGCACTACATAGCTGACTCCAGTGAGGCATCGGCTCGGTGCCGGATAGCCTGAGGAAGCGGTTTTCTCATGCGCAGGACCCCTTCGCTCCTCACAGAATGCTCCGGCTACACGTCGGATATGTCCCCACGCCAGTTCTGAGGGCATTCCCTATCATCCCCTCACTCCGCCAACGGTGGAATGCCTCGTGTAGCCGAGCGATTCTCCGAAAGGCGGCGGCGTAGCGGCCGACGGTGGACGGCAATAGCAGAACGTGCCTGGGCGGGGAGAGGCCAACGATCCCTCAGTAGTAGCCACGTAACGCAGCCCATCAACAGTCTAAGCAACTTCACCTTTGCTACGTTGTTCAAATATTCCTTTGAGCCTCTGGCAGGTGTTGCTGTGCAAAAGAGCAATATCAACTTCATACAACCGCAAACGGTGGTATGCAGTCTGTATGGAAGGCCGGAACGAGCCCAATGAAGCCCGCTGTCGCCTACTATCGCGTCTCCACCGAGCGGCAGCGCAAGTCCGGCTTGGGCGTCGACGCGCAGAAGGGCGCCATCGCCCGCTTCGCCGCTCCTCTGATTGAACGGAGCGGCCGAGCGCGGCGGCTTTGTGTCGACGGTGAGGAACCTGCTCAAGCGGAGCAGGCCCCGCAAAGAAGTCGAAGCATAAGCTTTGTTAGGCGGGAAGAACCTTGGGGTGGTGAACACCTTCCCCCTTACCCAGCAATGCGTCGCTCACGCTGATGATCGCGTCATCTACGTATCGGTAGCCTCCCTCATCCGGCGATACCGAATCCGCCGAGCGACTGGAGACCCTAGCAGTCTCCCTTCTTGCCGAGTATCTGGAATTTGTCCGCCGTACGGCTAGATCGGATAACCCCCCGTGGCGGGCCAGCCCATGCGGTCGGCCAGCGCGCGCGTCTTTTCAAGGTCGGCGATGACGAAGAAGGGCCGGCGGACGCTCGCGGTCGAATGGATATCGAGCAGCGCGTCCACGTCCGCGAGAATCGGCCGCAGGGCGCGGGCGCGCGCGGCCTCCCGGCTCGCCGCGTCGGCATCGATCCAGTCGTCCCGCCAGAGCCGGTTCATGTCGCGGTCGAGGAAGCGGGCCGGCGGGTCGCGGCCCTCCCGAAATACGGCGTAGGCCTCGACGTTGGCGAAGGACAGGGTCAGGCGGCGGCTCTTCGGGCGCATGCCCTCCTCGAGCAGCCGCACGAGCGCCGCCGCACCGCACGGCTCGTTGCCGTGCGTCAGGGCGTTGATCACCGCGTGCGGACCGGGCGCGTCCGCCTTGTAACTCCACACGAACGGAATGCCGGTATTGCCGGCGCGGTAGCGCTCGATGTCCGGCGCCGCCGTAATCATCCCTTGAGCTGAAGCGTCAGGGTCACGCGCCGCTCGCCTCCGTCCGGCAGGCGGGCCTCGAACCGGAGCCAGTTGCCGAAGTGCGTGAGCCTCAGGAACGCCGCCTGGCCCTTTCCGGGGATAGCCATCTCGGCGCCTTCGTCCACCCAGTTCATGCCGTCGGGCGACAACTGCACCTTGACGACACCTTCCGCGCCGTCGTCGAGGACAAGGACAAAGGCCACCGCTTCCGACGCCCAGCCGGCCTCGTAGGGCTCGGTCACGAAGCCGTCCCTCACCTGTTCGCCGCGGAGAAGAACCGCGGTCGCGCTTTCCTTCAGAACCGGCATCACTCCCACTCCCCCGAGACCAGGACCGAATCGAGGTAGAGCGAGCAGCGGCGCGCGGCATCGCTCTCCACGAAGAACCCGACGTTGAGCATGCCGCGCAGGTTGGGCATGGCCGGAATCTCCAGAGCGCCCTTGCCGCTCACGTCGTAGCGCACGTCGTTGCACTGGAAATGCGTGTAGCGCATCGAGCGAAGATCGAAGCCGAGGCAGGCGTACTGCCAGTTCACCTTGGTTGGAATTTCATTGTAGCAGAGGACCTGCGGCTTCGCGGAAAGGTTCTCCCAGTCCCGATCCGCCAAGTGGTAGTGCGTCACCGTCTTCCTGGAGAAGCGCTCGAACGGGACCGTCTTCTCCTTGAACTGCCAGTGCTCGACCCGCTTGCCCTCGTAGGCGTTGAGGTAGCGCAGGTGCGGCATGATCCGGTACTCGTCGTTCTGCAGGTCCAGCAGGATGCCGACGGATCGCAGGTCCGTGTCGAGAAGCTCCTGAGCGCTCGCTTCCGGCTTGAAGGTGAAGAAGAACTCCACCTGGATGGGGCAGGGCTCCAGATAGGTGATGCGCTTGATCGTCACGTTCTGCGCGCCGGCCTTCGGGCGGGTCGCGATCTTCAAAGCGTAGGTGCCGTCGAAGCTGCCATGCGTCCCGCAATCCCAGAAGGAGAGGTTGGAGAGCATCGGCGTGGTGATCTGCCGGTAGCCGGGATGCATCCGGTCGATGTCCTCCTCGTAATTGCCGATGAGCGAGGTCCAGCCGTGCAGCCCCTCGTCGAAGTCGTCGAAATAGATCATTCGCGACAGAGGCCTGAAGCGGGAGAGCCGGGGATCGGCCCGTAGCAGCGCAGTCTGGAGATCGTTCACGCGTTTCCTCTCTGGTTAGCCCTTGAGCGAGCCGGCGGTCAGCCCGGCGATGACATACCGCTGCACGGCGATGACGAAGACGAGGATGGGGATGAGCTGTAGGGTCGCGGCGGCGAAGAGCGCGCCCCATTCGACGCCGTCGACTGCGCCGACCATTTCGCTGATGACCAGAGGCGCGGTCTTGGCGTCGGTGGTGGTGAAGATGAAGGCGAAGAGGAATTCGTTCCACGAGAAGATGAGCACGAAGGTGGAGGCGGCGATCATCCCCTGTGCGGCGAGCGGCAGGATCACGTAGCGCAGGATCTGCAGGATGCTCGCGCCGTCGGTGATCGCCGCCTCCTCGATCTCGCGCGGGATCTGGTCGATGAACGCCTTCATGATCCAGGTGTTCAGCGAGACGAAGAACGATGCGTAGAGCACGATCAGCACGATATGTGTGTCGCTCAGCCGGAGCATGTTGATCACCGGAAAGAGCGGTAGGGTGATCACGATCGGCGGCACCATGCGGATGACGATCATGAAGAACGCCGAGCCGGCGAGCATCTTCGAGCGGACGCGCGAATAGACGTAGCCGGCAAGCGTCGTAGCGATGACCGTCAGCACCGTCGCGCCGGCCGTGATGATCAGGCTGTTCCCAAGCGCGTCGAAGAATTCCGGCCAGCGCCTGAGAAGCGCGGAGTAGTTGTCGAGCGTCGGCGTGAACAGGAAGCGCGGCGGAAAGGCGAGGATCTCGCGCGGCGGTTTGAAGGAGGAGAGCACGAGAAGCAGGATCGGCAGGCCGGACCATACCGCCACCAGCACGAAGGCGACCGGCCTCAATATCCTTGCGGCGAGGCTCTCAGGCATCGGCTTTCAACATGCGCTGGTACATCGCCCTCAGATAGCCGGAGGCGATGAGGAGGGTGGCAAGGACCATCAGCCAGCCGATGGCCGATGCCACGCCGAATTCCTGGTAGCGGAAGGCGTGGCGGTAGAGGTAGGTGGCGAGCACCTCCGTCTGGCGCGCCGGTCCGCCGCCCGTCAGCAGCCACACCTCGGCGAACAGCCGGAAGGCGAACACGTAGCGGAACATCAGCGCCACGAGGATCGCCGGGATCAGAAGCGGAACGGTGATGCGCGCGAACCGGTCCCAGGCGCTGGCGCCGTCGATCGCGGCGCTCTCGTAGAGCTCCTGCGGCACGCCGAGGCGCGCCGAATAGATGATCAGGAAGCTGAAGGGCAGGTGTAGCCAGATGCTGAGCAGCGCCACCAGCGTCATCGCGGCCCAGCGGTCCGTGGTCCAGGCAAGCTCGGGCAGGCCGAGGAAGGACAGAAAGCCGGAGACGAGGCCGACATCGGGCTCCAGCATGTACTTCCAGATGACGACCGCCACGACCTCGCT
The DNA here is from genome assembly GCA_964566475.1 of uncultured Propylenella sp. Taxonomy (GTDB): domain Bacteria; phylum Pseudomonadota; class Alphaproteobacteria; order Rhizobiales; family Afifellaceae; genus DASWJZ01. Next base: position 4,304 of record CAZMJQ010000311.1, read on the forward strand.
GACCGCGTAGGGGGCGAGCACGATGGAGATCATGACGCGGCGGAGCGGCGCGCCGGTGGCGAAGAGCGTCGCCATCCCCAGCGCTAGCGCCAGCTCCGCGTAGACGACGACGTTGACGACGACGAAGGTGTTGACGAAGGCGCGCCAGAAATAGGGGTCCGTGAGGACGAACGCGTAGTTGGCGAGCCCGACATATAGCGGCGCCTGACCGAAGGCCGTCTCGTGCAGGCTGAGCCAGAAGACGTAGACCGCGGGTAGGCCGATCACCAGGGTCAGCAGGAGCTGAACCGGAGCGACCATCAGGAGATGGGCGAAGCGAAACGGCATCTCTACGAGGCGAGCGCGGAGGAAATTGCGGCGGCGCGCGCGAAGAGCCCCGGCGCTCCTCCGGTGTGGACGAAGGTCACCGGCTCGTCCGCGCCGATCCGGCCGTCGCGGAGGTAGGCGGTGAGCGCGGCGAGCGCCTTTGCCGTGTAGGCGGGATCGAGAACGAGTCCGCCGCTGCGTCCCGCCGTGACAAGCGAGGCCATGGAGGCTTCGCTCAGGACGCCGTAGCCCGGACCGATGAAGCTGTCGTCGACCTGGAGCCGCGCCGGGTCGATCGGCGCCGTCGTTCTCAGCAGTTCGAGCGCCTCCGCCGCGCGCTTCAGGATGAGCGGCGCAATGAAGCTCGCGGGTTGCTGCACCGATATAGCGATAACGCGCGTCGCGAGCCCGGCGCGCGCGAAGCCCGCGAGGAGCCCGGCGGCGGTAAGGCCCGAGCCTGCCGCGACCACCACGTGCGATGCCGGCCGGTCCCACTGGCCGATGAGCTCGTCGGCAAGCCCGACCGCGGCGGCGGCAGCCAGCGGCCCGGTAGCGCCTGGGAGACGCACGATGTATGGGGCCGCTCCGTCGCGGCGGACCTCGTCGGCCAGGACTTCCAGCCGCTCCTGAACGGCGTCGGCATAGGGATCCGTCGTGTCGATCCAGTGGATATCGGCGCCGAACAGGCGGTCTAGCAGGAGATTGCCGTCGGCTTGCGGCGGCGCCCTTCCGCGCAGAAGCAGGACGCAGCGCCAGCCGTGCTCCGCGCAGGCGGCAGCCATGACGCGGCAGAAATTCGACTGCGCGCCCGCCGTCGTGACGATAGCGTCGCATCCCGCCGCCTCGGCGGCCGCAAGAATGACCTCGATCTGGCGGGGCTTGTTGCCGCCGAGGCCGAGTCCTGAGAGGTCTTCGCGCTTGACCGAAAGCGCATTGCTGCCGATCGCTTCCCCCAGGCGCGGAAAGGCCTGGAGGGGCGTCGGAAGGGCGGCCAGCCTCAGCCGCGGCAGCGCCGGAATGCCGTCGCTGCGCGGCGGGGAGGAGGCGAGGCTGGCCGTCATCCTCGCACTAGTTTGCTGGCAGGAGCGGAGTCACGCGGTCATCCACCGCCTGCATCGCTTCCTCCACCGGCTTCATCCCAAGCACGGCGGCCTGAAGCTCCTCCATGAAGATGTCGGAGGCCTTGGCCGCATCGTCGAATGGGGGGAGCGGCACGCGGCCCACAAGCAGCACGGCCTTTTCCGAGTCGGCGTATTCGAGCTGCTCCTTCATCTCCGGGCTGTCGTAGGTGGAGGCCCGCACAGGCCCGTTGCCGTTCAGCGCCGCCATCAGGGTGCTCTCCTTCGACGCCATGGTCTTGATGAGGTCCCAGGCGAGGTCCTTGTGCTGCGAGTTGGCCGGGATGACCATCGTCCAGAACTCGACCTTGGCCGGGGCCACGTCGAACTCGCCCTGGAACGCGGCGCTGACGGGGAGGGCGACGGTCTTGATGTGGCCGGCTTCCTGCGACGTCTCCGGGTTGTTGTAGATGCGGTTGCGGCCGCACGACGTCGTGGTCATGGCGGCGCGCCCGGTCTGTATCCAGGTGTTCACCTCTTCATCCGGGATGGCGGTCCAGTTGGAGGGAAGGACGCCCTCCTCGTAGAAGTCTCGCAGCATCTGCACGGCGTTCATCATGCCCTCCTCGGTCGTCGCCATCTGGTAATCGAGCGTGATGAAGTCGCCGTTCCAGGCCCGAGCCAGGTCCACGGTGTTGGCGTAGCCCTGGCCGTTGATTAGGAACCCATGCACCCTGGTCCCGTCGTCGCGCTCGAAGGTGAGGGTGCGCGCAGCGTCGATCAGCTCCTCCATGGTCTGGGGCGGCTCGACGCCTTTCTCCGCAAGGATGCGCTCATTGTAGTGGAAGCACGTGGACGCATGGCGGAAGGGAACGCCGTAGAGCTGCCCGTCGAATGTCATCGCCTCGACGAGGCCCGGGAAGAAATCGTCGAAATCCTCGATCGGATCCGCTTCCTGGTACGGGTCGAGCGGCTCCAGCCGTGTGGTGAGGCCCTGCACGGCGTTCGTGTTGAGCAGGAACGCGATGTCGATCGTCGTCTCGGGGAGCTGCAGTTCGCGGAACAGACGCTCGTGAAGGGCGCCGGTGTCGAGCGTCACCCACTCGATGCCGACGCCGTTCTCGTCCTGCCACTCCCTGGTGATGTCGCCTCCCTGCTCGCCCGTGGCGACCGTCTGGTGGACGCGGTGCGATATGATGGTGAGGCTGTCGGGCTTGTCCTGGGCGAGAGCCGAACCTGCCGGTGCAAAAGCAACGGCGATCGTCGCCGCGCTGATCAACAACTGTCTTGCTTTCATGTTTACCTCCCTTGGTGGCCGGCTTGCGGGTTCGGTCAGCCCGACGCTGCAAGCCTTGTGCGGCGCCGGGTCGAGGCGCTTTCGGCGATCCACTGATCGCTCAGTGACTCCTTGATGTGCTCCAGCCGCTCCACGATCGCCGGTCCGCGCGACAGGGCGACCAGCGTGGCAAGCAGGTCGACGATGGCGAAGTGCGCCAGCCGCGTTGTCATCGGAGCGTAGAGGAACGTGTCCTCGGGCGTGTCGACGGGAATGAGCAGGTCGACTTCGCGCGCAAGCGGCGAGTCCGACCGGGTTACGGCGATAGCAAAGGCGCCCGCGTCGCGTGCCGTGCGGGCGGCGCGCACGATGTCCTTGACGCGGCCGTTATAGGAAAACGCGATCGCGGCATCCTCCGAAGTGAGCGTGGCGGCCGACATTGTCTGCATGTGCGTGTCGGGGAGCGCCTCGCAGGTGATGTCGAGCCGCATGAACTTCTGCTGCGCGTCCGCCGCGACCACATGGGCGAGGCCGACCCCGATCAGGGCCAGGCGGTGGGCGGTGCGAATGCGCTCCACCGCTTCCTCTATGACCGCGTCGTCGAGATTCTCCCGGACGTCGCTCAGCGCCCGGATCGATGACTGGAACACCTTGGAGCGAACGGTAGCGACGCTATCGTCGAAGCCGATCTCGCGGTGGACGTAGGCGGCGCCTCCGGCTGCAAGCGCCTCGGCCAAGGCGATCTTGAAATGGGTGTATCCGTCGAGCCCTAGGCTGCGGCAGAACCTGAGCACGGTGGGCTCGCTGACGCCGGCTCCCGCGGCGAGCGCGGCGAGGTTCTTTCGCGGGACGGCCTTTGGGTCCTCCATCACGATGTCGGCGACGCGCATCTCGGAGGGGCTGAGCAGGCCGCGCATCGCGCTCAGCCGGTCGAGGAGGCTCGAGCGGTCTACCTGCTGGTCCATTTCTCGACCTCGGCCATGTCCAGCTCGATGCCCAGTCCCGGCCCCTTCGGCAACGGAAGTCCGCCGTCGCTCAGGCTGTCGACCGCGCCGACCGGCTCCTTCAGCAGCGTGTCGCGCAGCGGATTTGGGAAGATCATGCACTCGTAGGTGAGGAAGTTCGGCATGGCGGCGGCGAGATGCAGGCTTGCCGCCACGCAGATCGCGCCGGATGCGCCGACATGCGGCGCGTAGGGCACATGGTTGGCCGCGGCGAGCAGCGCGATCTTGCGTGTCTCGCTGATGCCGCCGGATCGCGCGACGTCCGGCTGGATCACACCCACCGCACGCGAGCAGAGGAGCGGCGTGGCGCTCGCCGCGGTATGCTCGCTCTCGCCGGCCGCGAGCCTGAGCGGCAGCCGGTCGCGCAGCCATTGGTAGCCCTTGATGTCCTCCGGGACGATCGGCTCCTCGAACCAGTAATAGCCGAGCTCCGCCAGCCCCTTGCCGACTTCCACCGCATCGTCGACGTCGAAGATCCAGTTGGAGTCGGCCATGAGCCGGATGTCCGGACCGGCGACCTCCCGCACCAGACGGGCACGCGCCAGCGACGCCTCGACCGGCGCGCCGATCTTGACCTTGATCTCCCTGAAGCCCCAGCCGACGCAGTCCCTCACCACCTTGGCGGCGGCATCGTCATCGACCCAGGGAATGGAAGAAGCGTAGGCGCGGATCTTCTCCCGGCCCATATGTCCCAGTAACTCGTACACGGGCCGGTCGGTCGCCTTGCCCATGATGTCCCACAGAGCCGTATCGATTGAAGCGATCGCTTCGATCAGCATGCCGCCGGAGCGACCCGAATAGCTGCGGAAGAGCTTCTGCCAGATGCCTTCGACCGCGAACGGATCCATGCCGATAATCTTGGGGGCGAGAAGCCCGTCGACGAGCTCCGCGTAGGCCTTCGGGCCGAACCGCGCGAGCGACTCGCCGACTCCGGTTATGCCGGCGTCGGTCTCCACCACGACGACCAGGATGGAGATGGTGCCGAAGGAGCCCTGCGAGGTCCGCTGCAAATCGCCGATGGGTACGGTCAGTGGATAGGTTCGAACTGACGAGATGCGCAACGGACGCTCCCTTCCTCGATGTTGTTAAACTACGGACGATCGATTCTGTAAAGGGTGGAGGTCATCGTTTGTGTAGCAGAGCTACACGCTGACGGGGAACCCTGGCGGAGGCGCACGTGTGCGAGGCAGGGTGGTCAGCCGGAGAGCGTCAATGGCCGCAGTGACGGTGAACCAGATGCCGAAGAGAGGCCACAGCCTGGCGCCCTGTGCCAGGTCCACGGGCGGAATCGGCAAGCACCGCCCGCCGCTCCGCCTTGTTGGGGGCGCCATTCGCCTGCGAAGCCGATCCCCTTCGACACGAGGCGCTCCAGAACCTGGCCGACGGTGTCGACGTGCCGAACGCGGCTTGGTTCCTCCTTCAGGACCGCGGCAGCGCAGTTCAAGTGCCGGGATTTCGCTCTGTCACAAGCCTGACGTGCGGCGCGGCACTTTCTGCGAACCGGTTCCGCCAGTCCGCGCAGACCCCCTCAACGTCAAGGCGCTTCCGCAACTGCTCGCGGATGTCGCGCCAGCGGAACCTGAGCGAGTTCGAGACGATCTCTTCGTCGAGCGCCTTGAACTCATCCACGACCGGCGCAAACCGGATGATGTCCTTCTCGCTGCCGGCGAACGCCTCCGTACCTTCCGCCGCGCTCGGCCAATGCGTTCTGGCGGTCCGGCCCCCAAACGTCTCGACAGCCTCGGCCGGCAGGAAGTCCGGGGGCAAGTCCGCAAGCGCCCGCTCCATACCGTGCGCGAAGCAATGTTCGGCCAGGGCCGCGGCCTCAGGCTGCGTCAGGCCGCCCCCACGGGCAGCGATGGCGACGCCGTAGACCGTCAGGTCGCCGAGGCAGGAGACGAACAGCTTCACCGCGGCAACGCGGATGGACACGGAGAAGTTGTCGTCCTGAAAGAAGTCCCGGTACTGGGTTCCCATACGCGTCTTCAGGTAGCCGTAGAGCGACGTCTGCGCGACGTAGGATGCACGCGTGCGCACGAACTCGGTGAGCGCCTCGACATCGCCAATCGGACCTCTGTTGAATCGAATCGCTAGTGTGCCCAAATTCTGCTCTGCTCGATGCTGGGCGGCATGCGCGGCGTGACCTGGACGCAAGTGGCGCAGTACATCGTGCTGATCATCGCCTATCTGGTTCCGGTCATCTGGATGTCGAACGTCCAGGGGTTCGGCGTCATCCCACACTTCACCTATGGCGAGGCGGCGCAACGCATCGCGGAGCTTGAGGCACAATATGGGCTGCAGCCGGCTGCGGAGGCGATCGGCGGGGTGAGCGTGCTGACAACGCCGCACTTCGCCCCAGGAGGTGTCCTCGATTCGTGGAAGTTCGTGACACTGGCGTTCTGCATGATGGCAGGAACGGCCTCGCTGCCGCACATCCTCATGCGCTACTTCACGACGCCGTCGGTGCGCTCCGCTCGCAAGTCGGTGGGCTGGTCGCTGTTCTTCATCTTCCTGCTCTACTTCACGGCGCCGGCGCTCGCCACGCTCACCAAGCTGCAGCTCCTCGACCCGACTCTGCCGACGGCGGTCATCGGCCAGTCCATCGAAGCCGTGCAGAGCCTGGCCTGGATCCAGAACTGGATGGCGGTCGACATGCTGGCCATCGCCGACCAGAGCGGCGACGGCATCCTGCAGCTCAACGAGTTCTTCATGCGGCCCGACATCGTCGTGCTGGCGACGCCTGAGATCGCCGGCCTCCCGTATGTGATCTCGGGCCTGGTGGCGGCCGGCGGCATGGCGGCGGCCATGTCGACCGCCGACGGGCTTCTGCTCGCTATCGCCAACGCGCTGAGCCACGATGTCTATTACAAGATCATCGATCCGCAGGCCGACACCAGGAACCGGCTCATCGTCGCGCGGGTCCTGCTGCTCGGTATCGGCGCGCTAGGTGCGTTGATCGCGTCGCTGCAGCTCACCGGCATCCTCGGCGCGGTGGCGTGGGCGTTCTGTTTCGCTGCCTCCGGGCTGTTCTTCCCGCTGGTGCTCGGCATCTGGTGGAAGCGGGCGAACAGGCAGGGCGCCATAGCTGGTATGGTGTTCGGCTTTGTCGCGGGCTCTGCATACCTCTACTGGACTTACACCACTGGCCAGACGTGGATCGGTATCGACCACCTGCGCTTCGGCATGATCGGCATGCCGGTCAGCCTCGTCGCCATGGTGGCCGTCTCGCTCATGACGCCTGCGCCGGACGAGGAAACGCAGCGGATGGTCGACGAGGTGCGAATTCCGACGGGACCGACGATCCTCAGCCAGGCGCACTGACGACCTGAAACAGCCAACGGGGGCGGGATGTGACCATTCTGCCCCCGTCTCTCTTTGTGTGAGGGATTGGGGGAGCCATTGCCTGAGCCTATGATGCTCAGCGCTATTCCGCTTTGGGCGATCGTCCTCGACTATCTGCTCGGCATGGTGATGTGGACGCTGATCGGCCGGGCGGCGATGAACCTCTTCCTGCCGATCGATTCCGACTTCTTCTTCATGAAGGCGTTCGTGCGCCTGACCGATCCTGTCCTGAAGGTCTTCAAGCCGATCACGCCGAGATTCCTGATCGAGCTGATCGTGCCGCTCTATGTGGCCTGGTTCTTCTTCATCTTTCGCTTCTACGTCATGCCCTGGCTCCTCGGATATTCTGTAATGGGCATGCTGTCCTTCCCGCTCGAGAGTGATATCGCTCGGGCGATCTATAGCCTCTTGAACTGAGACTGGCTGGCGCGCCGGCGCGTCGGCGGACCGGTGGTGGCGAAAATGCGTCTCGGCCCCATTCCCTTGCTGGCCATCGAGGCGGTGGCTCTGGACCTGGAGACGACCGGACTCGATGTGCGGAGCGCGCGGATCGTGCAGATCGGAGCCGTCGGGTTCGCTGAGGGCCGACCGGTGGAAGACGATGTCTTCTCCATGCTGGTCAATCCCGGTGCGCCGATCCCCGCGACGGCGACGGCCA
>CAZMJQ010000312.1:0-3336 GCA_964566475.1 uncultured Propylenella sp.
TCGCCCGCCGACTACCAGCAGGGCGACAGCGTGCGCATCATGTACGTGCACGTGCCGTCCGTGACGCTTGCGATGGGGTGCTACACGCTGATGGCGGTCTCCGCGCTCGGCACGCTGGTGTGGCGGCATCCGCTGGCCGACGTCGCGGCACGCGCCGCAGCGCCGCTCGGGGCCGCCTTCACCTTCCTCGGCCTCGTCACCGGCGCCATCTGGGGCAAGCCCATGTGGGGCGCCTGGTGGGTCTGGGACGCGCGGCTGACCTCCTTCCTCCTCCTCCTCGTCATGTACCTTGGGCTGATCGCGCTGTGGCGCGCGTTCGACGATCCGGCGCGGGCAGGGCGCGTCGCCGCCGTGCTGATCCTCGTCGGCTTCATCAACATCCCGATCATCAAGTTCTCGGTCGACTGGTGGAACACGCTGCATCAGCCGGCGAGCATCCTCAGGCTCAGCGGACCGACGATACATCCGTCGATGCTGTGGCCGCTTCTCCTGATGATGGCGGCGTTCGCCATGCTATTCGCCTCGCTCTGGCTTACCGCTATGCGGGCGGAGATCTATCGCCGCCGCGTGCGCACGGCGGAGCTCGTGGCCGCGCAGCCGGCGGCCGTGCGCGGGTCGGCACTGGCAGGCGCCGGCATCGGCGGAGCGGGCACATGACCCATCTCGGCTACATCCTCGCAGCGTATCTCGCGACCGCGGTCGTGCTCCTCAGCATGGCGCTGTGGGTCACGATCGACCTCCGCGCGCAGAAGGAGAAGCTGCGCAGGCTGGAGGTGGAAGGCGTGCGCCGCCGCTCGGAGGTGTCGCGATGAGCAGCGTCGACGAGGTCGCGCCATCCCGCGGATCGCGGCGGCCGCTCTGGATTCTCCTGCCGCTGGTTGCGTTCCTGGCGCTCACGGCGCTCTTCTACTACCGCCTCGGCGCGGGCGACCCGTCGCGCATTCCCTCCGCTCTCCTCAACAAGCCGGTGCCGGACTTTACGCTGCCGCCGATCGAGGGGACAGGAGGCACCGGGCTCACGAGCGCGGACCTTGCCGACGGCGTGCACGTGGTGAACGTCTGGGCCTCGTGGTGCGGCCCGTGCCGGCAGGAGCACCCGATCCTGATGCAGCTGGCGGAGGACGACCGCTTCGAGCTGGTCGGCATCAACTACAAGGACGTGCCGGAGAACGCCGCGCGCTTCATCGGCGCCCTCGGCGACCCCTTCGCGCTGATCGGCGCCGACCGCGGCGGCACAATCGCGATCGACTGGGGCGTCTACGGCGTGCCGGAGACGTTTGTCGTGAAGGACGGCATCATCGTGCACAAGTTCATCGGGCCGCTGAGCGAGGAGGGGCTTCAGGCCGACTTCATGCCCGCGCTGGAGAAGGCGCTGGCGGGCGAGGGCGCTTAAGCCTCAGCCCTTCTCCGGCTCCGGCAGCGCGTGGCGCTGGATGAGCGGCATCTGCGTCAGCGTGAAGGCGATGGTGAGCGGCATGATGCCGAACACCTTGAAGTTCACCCACGCATCGTTGCTGAAGTTCCGCCACACGACCTCGTTGAGCACCGCCAGCACGAAGAAGAACAAGCCCCAGCGGAACGTCAGCTTGCGCCAGCCGTCGTCATCGAGGCGGAAGACGGAATCGAACACGTAGCCGAGCAGCGAGCGCCCGAAGGCAAGGCCGATCAGAAGCGCGGAGCCGAACAGCACGTTCACGATGGTCGGCTTCATCTTGATGAACGTCTCGTCCTGCAGGAACAGAGTGAGCCCGCCAAAGATGAGGACGACGACGCCCGTGATCAGCGGCATGACGGGCAGGCGGCGGGTGAGGGCGAACGACACCGTCAATGAGACCATCGTGGCGACGATGAAGAAAGCCGTGGCGATGAAGAGCCGGCCGCCCAGCGCCCCAAGCGCCGGGAAGATGTCCGCCATGCGGTTGCCGTAGGCGTTCGTAAAGAAGAAGACGCCGAGCGGGCCGAGCTCCAGTGCCAGCTTGAGGAGCGGGTTGATCTCCGCGCGCTTCGGGTCGTTGGGGGCGCGTTCGAACACCTGCATCAGGCCGACCCTGCGATGGCGCGGGCGAAGTCCCGCGCGGCAAAAGGCTGGAGGTCGTCGACGCCCTCGCCGACCCCGATGAAGTGCACCGGCAGCCCGGTCTTCGCGGCGATGGCCACGAGAATGCCGCCGCGCGCGGTTCCGTCGAGCTTGGTCATCACGAGCCCGGTCACTCCCACTTCGGCGCGGAAAACGTCCACCTGGTTCAAGGCGTTCTGCCCGGTTGTCGCGTCGAGGGTCAAGAGCACGGCGTGCGGGGCGGTCGCATCCTGCTTCCTGATGACCCGCACGATCTTGGCGAGCTCGGCCATCAGCTCGGCCTTGTTCTGCAGGCGGCCGGCGCTATCGATAAGCAGCACGTCGCTTTCCTCCGCCTTCGCCTCGGCCATGGCGTCGAAGGCAAGGCCCGCGGCGTCGGCGCCCTGCGCGCGCGCCACGACAGGCGCGCCGGTGCGTTCGCCCCAGATCTTGAGCTGCTCGATAGCCGCCGCCCGGTAGGTGTCACCGGCGGCAAGCATCACGGTTCGCCCCTCGGTGCGAAGCCGCGCGGCGAGCTTGCCGATCGTCGTCGTCTTGCCTGTTCCGTTGACGCCCACCACCAGCACGACGAACGGCTTGTGCCCGGCGTTTGTTTCCAGTGGCTTGGCGACCGGACTTAAGATCTTTTCGACCTCCGCGGCGAGCACCTCGCGCACTTCCTCGGGGGTCACCTGCTTGTCGAGGCGCTCGAGCGCCAGCGCGTCAGTGATGCGGATGGCGGCGTCCAGACCGAGGTCGGCCTGGATCAGGAGGTCCTCCAGTTCGTCCAGGGTCTCGCGGTCGAGCCGGCGCCTGGTGAAGACCTGCGTGATGCCGGAGGTGAGCGACTGCGACGAGCGCGACAATCCGGAACGCAAGCGCTGCCACCAGCTTTCCCGCGCTTCCTCAGATGGCGATTGAGCTAGGGCAGGCGGCGCCTCGGCTACGGGTGCGGGCGCTGGGGTGGACTCAGTCGGCGGCGATTCCGCAGGCTTTTCGGCCAGTTGCGGCTCCGCCTGCCGGTCCTCTGTCTCCTCCTCGGAGCCGAACCACCGGCCGAACAGGCTCTTCTTTGCTTCCGCCATCAGGCCGCTTCTTGAATCGCGTGTGCTTTGAGCATGTTGTCGGCGATTCCTGCAATCCTCGCCGAGACGATCTCGCCGGGCCGGCCGCGGTCGACCCTGACCGGCAGGTAGTGCTCCGTCCGCCCGAATCCAGGCTTCTCGACGAGGATATTTCGCACCGCGCCGGTCTCGCGGGCGAGGCGGCGGAGAAATGCA
>CAZMJQ010000313.1:0-3907 GCA_964566475.1 uncultured Propylenella sp.
GAGCGTGGTGGCGATCGGCTTCTCGCAATAGACATGCTTGCCGGCGGCTAGCGCTTGCCTGAGCAGCGACGGCCGCATCTGCGTCGTGCCGGAATCGAAGAACACCTCGTCCTGCGGGTCGGCGAGCGCCGCGGCAAGGTCGGTGGTCCAGCGCTCGACCTTGTGGCGTCTGGCGAGCGCCTCGGTCCTGTCGGCGTTGCGGCCGACGAGGATCGGATCCGGTATGACCCGGTCGCCGCCCGGCAGCATGACGCCGCCATCCTCGCGGATCGCCAGGATGGAGCGGACGAGGTGCTGGTTGGTGCCCATGCGCCCGGTCACGCCGTGCATGATGATGCCGAGTCGACGGGCCGCCATGGACGCCCTCCTCCTGTCCCCGGTTACCGGGTTTGCGAGCCTCAATAAGTAACAGGTTGGTTACTCGTCAAGCTGACTGGCCGCGAGCTGTCCCGCTAACCCGGTGCGGTGGCTCCGGGCGCGGCTTCCGCCGTCTCGGAATTAAACCAGTCCAGGATCTCCCCGCCGGTCCACACCACGATCTCCTCGTGGCCGAGGATGTGGTCGTAAAGCGCCTCCAGATATTTGATCCGGTGTGGCACGCCGGTGAGATACGGGTGGATGGAGATCGCCATGACGCGCGGCGCGTCCTCGCCCTCCTGGTAGAGGCGGTCGAACGTGTCGCGCCCGCGGCGCAGGATCTCGTCCGACGGCTGCTGCTGCACGGCGGACATCACCACGTCGTTGACCTCCAGCGGATAAGGCAGGGCGACGATGCCGCCGGCCTCCGTCGTCATGCGCACCGGCTGGTCGTCGAGCGGCCAGTTGCACACGTACTCGATCCCCGCCTCCACGAGATGATCGAGCGTCTCCAGCGTCTCCGACAGGCCCGGGCTCTCCCAGCCGCGCGGTTGCCTGCCTGTGAAGTCGCGGATCGCAGCGATGGTCTCGGCGATTGCCGCGCGCTGGTCCTCCAGCCGGTGCATCGGCTTCTGCACGAAGCCGTGGCCGAGAAACTCCCAGCCGGCCTCGAGCGCGGCGGCGCATACCTTCTCGTAGTCGAGGCAGACGCTGCCGTTCAGCGCCAGCGTCGCCTTGATGTCGCGGCTTCCGAGCACCTCGAGAAAGCGCCAGAATCCGACCCGCATGCCGTATTCGTGCCACGCCCAGTTCGGCACGTCGGGGATGAGCGGCTGCCCCATCGGCGGCGCCAGGATCGTGCGCGGCATGGGTCCGTCGGGCAGCCAGTTCTCTACGTTGACGATGGTCCACACCGCCACGCGCGCCCCGCCCGGAAGCCTGAGCTTGCGCCGCTCGGTGATCGGCTCGAAGGGAATGCGGGCGCGGATGATTCCCGTCGCGTTGGTCAGGTCCGTCATGCCTAAGCTCTCACTGTCGCGCCGACGTGGCAGGGCGACGCGGCGCCGGTTCCTCCCCCGCGAAGCGGGGAGGGGACCGTGCCGTGCCGGCTCCCGACCTAGATCGTCGGGTGCGACGTGTCGAGGCCGAGCGCCACCCGCCCGTATGCCGAGGCCGCGGCGTCCATGCTGAACGCGATATGCGCGCCCACGGCATGCGCGTCGCGGAAATGCCGCTGCAGCGGGCTCTTCGCGTAGAGCGCCTCCGCCCCGCTCCCGGCGCAAACCATGTCCACCGCCTCGATGCAGAGATTGGTGGCGAATGCCACGTCGCGGCGGTAGCGCATCTTCGTCGCGAGGTCGGGCATGCGCCCGGCGCGCGCGTCCTGCATGGCCGTGCGGCAGATCGACAGCATGACATCGCGCGCCACGTCGGCGCGGCTCGCCGCGTTGCCGACGCGCATCTGCGTCGCCTGCAACGCGGCAAGCTGCGCGCCGCTGTAGCGCGAGGCGCGGCCCTTGATGCCGCGCACGTAGCCTTCCACGGCCGCCTCCGCGATGCCGAGCGCCACGCCGGAGAGGATCAGCGGGAAGAGCGCGAAGACGGGCAGCTGATAAAGCGCGCTCGGGTGACGGACGCTCCCCGGCGTCGGCTCGCCCTTCAGGTCGCTCGCCGCGACGCTCATCTCCTCCGGCACGAAGACGTCGGCACACGCCACGTCGTTCGAGCCGGTGCCCTTCAGCCCCGAGGCATGCCACGTGTCGATGATCTCGTATTCGGAGCGATGGAGCAGGAACACGCGGTGCTCCGGCGGCTCGCCGCTTCCCTCCACCTGCCCCGCCAGCATGTTCCAGGCCGAAAGGTCGACGCCGGACGAGAACGGCCACCGGCCCGTCAAGCGATAGCCGCCGTCCACGCGCCGGGCGCGGCCGGCCGGAAAGATGAACGACGACGCGATGAGCGCCGCAGCGTCTTCCGTCCAAACCCGGTCCTGCGCCGCCGGCGGGAACATCGCCAGCATCCAGTGATGGCTTGCGAGGTTCGTCAGCGTCCACGCGCTCGACGCGCAGCCGCGCGCCAGGATCGCCTGAACCTCCACGAGCGCGGCGTAGTCCAGCTCCGAGCCCCCGACGCTCTGCGGCTGGAGGATGCGGAACAATCGCGAGTCGTGGAAGTCGCGGAGCGTCGCTTCCGGCAGCTGCCTGAGCGCCTCCGTCTCCTCCGCCCGCTCCGCCAGCGCCGGCACAAGCGCCCAGGCCCGCTCGCAGCACTCCGCGTAGCGGGCGTCGTGGTTCTCGCCCGCCAGTCCGTGCAGCTTCGTCATCTGCCTGTTCACGTGCCGCTCCTCGTAGCCCGGATGGAGCGCCGAAGGCGCGCAATCCGGGACGGCGGCGCAAGTCGCAAAGGCAGTCCCCGCATTGCGCTTCGCTTCATGCGGGCTACGCTCTAGTGCCCCGGCTCGTAGCCCGGCTGCTTCGAAGGATGTGTCTCCGAGAACGCCTCGAGCGCCATGCAAGCGTCGAATATCCGCTTGCACGTCGGAAAGGCATCGAGGTCGCACTTGTAGAGCATCTTGGCGCTGGTGAAGTGCGGCACGAGACAGAGGTCGGCGACCGTCGGCTGCTCCCCGCAGCAGAATGTCCCGGTGCGGCTGTCCCGCGCAAGAAGAGCCTCCACCGCATTGCTGGCCGTGTCCATCCAGTGCCTGATCCATGCCGTGACCCCCGCCTGATCGAGCCCGAGCTGCGTGGCGAGGTGCTTGCGCACGCGCGGCACGATGAACGGATGCGCATCGGCGGCGAACATGTGCGCAATGGCGCGGCTGTGGGCGCGCAGGCGCGCGTCGGCCGGCAGGAGCGCTGGGTTCGGATGCGTCTCGTCGAGATATTCGATGATCGCAAGCGACTCCACCAGCGGCGGCCCCTCCCCGTCGATGAGCGTTGGCACGGCGGCGCCTGGATTGAGCGAGCGATAGGCATCGCTGTGCTGGTCGCCCCTGAGAAGATCGATGGATTCGAGCTCCACGTCGAGGCGCTTCAGCGCCAGCGCGATGCGCACGCGGTACGCCGCCTGCGACCGCCAGTAAGAATAGAGCTGCATCGTCATGTTCCCCTCCCGCTTCTCCCACGCACCATACCGTCACCGCCCCGCCCGATTAAGTCCAAACGAAAGGGCACTGAGCGGATCGGCGCTTGACGCATGCATGGAAATCTCCCATAACCACTTAGTTCTATAACATATCGGTTATCTAATGGCGCCGCCGGAAAGCCTCGACGCGACCTTCACCGCTCTCGCCGACCCGACCCGGCGGGCGATTCTCGCGCGGCTCGCCTCCGGCGAGGCCTCGGTGACGGAGCTCGCCGAGCCGTTCGCGATGAGTCAGCCCGCGATCTCAAAGCACCTCAAGGTGCTGGAGCGCGCCGGGCTGATCTCGCGCAGCCGCGATGCGCAGCGACGCCCCTGCCGCATCGAGGCGCAGGCGCTCGCGGAGGCGAACGGCTGGCTGGAGAGCTACCGGAAGCTCTGGGAGCGCAACTTCCGCCGCCTCGAC
>CAZMJQ010000314.1:0-2643 GCA_964566475.1 uncultured Propylenella sp.
GGCAGGACGCGTGCAACCTCGTCCGCGGTCATGCCGGGTCGGACGAGCGGGTGATAGAGCATGTTGAGGAGATGGCGGTCGAAGCTCGTGAAGGTGGCATGCGTGGAATTGTCGTTGAACACGCTCTCGCTGAGCGTCGGGTCATCGCGCGTCGGTCCGAGCCCCTGCAGCACCTCCTCCACCATGCAGCGTTGAAAGAGATACTCGCCTTCATCGGCAACGATCGCCGCGTCCGAGCGGCGGATGCCATCGCCGCGCGTGACGACGGTGCGCACGAAGCATTTGCCGAGCACATGCGTCGATCCGGCACTGCCGAACATCTCCCGCGACACGACCCGCCGGTAGTCGGCCCGGTCGAGCACCAGAACCCGGAAATTCGCTTTCGTCCGGTCGGAGACGATGGCCATGTCGAGGCCGTCGATCAGACCGGGCAGCGTTCGGACGAAGGCCGCCACCTCCGGGCCGCGCCGCGACCTGGAGCGGTCGTCGACATATACACGCACTGGACCGTCGAACTTCTTGACGATTGTTGCCGACCAGTCCTTGACGCGAAATTCGCTGCCGAAGACGGTGCGCACAAAGCCGTCGATCAGGTCGGCGTCGGAGAACGCGCTCGCCGGCGCTGGGACGTGCAGTAGGAAGAGCGCAAGGAACAGGCTCGGCGCAAGGCGCATGGTGACGGCCGCCACGATTGTCCAAAGCGACGACCGCATTCTTAGCCTCAGTCGCCCGCCGAGCAAAGCCGGGAACCCTGGATGCCGACAAAGGACGGGTTGATCAAAGGAAGCGACGGACGGCGCCGCTGCTGGTGGCCTGGCGCTGATGCGCTTTACGTCGCCTACCACGACGAGGAATGGGGGCGGCCCGTCGCCGACGACCGGCGGCTGTTCGAAAAGCTCTGCCTGGAGGGCTTCCAGGCCGGCCTCTCCTGGCTGACAATCCTCAGGAAGCGCGAGAATTTTCGCGCCGCCTTCGCCGGATTCGACATCGAGAGGGTCGCGCGCTTCACGTCGAAGGACGTGACGCGCCTGCTTCGCGACGCGGGCATCGTCCGCCACCGGGGCAAGATCGAATCGGTGATTAACAACGCGCGACGCGCGATCGAGCTTAGTGAGGAAGCGGGGTCCATCGCCGCCTTCGTCTGGCAGTTCGAGCCGAAGCCTGCATCCCGGCCGAAACAGGTCGACCGCGACGCCCTGATGCAGATGGCGAAGACGGCGGAATCGGCGGCGCTCTCCAAGGCGCTGAGGAGCCGTGGCTGGTCTTTTGTCGGGCCAACCACGGTTTATTCGTTCATGCAGGCGATGGGCCTCGTCAACGATCACCTTAGCGGCTGCGCGCGCCGGCGGGCAGTGGAGGCGGAGCGGCGCGCCTTCGCGCGGCCGAAGGCCCCCGCTGCCGCGGGGAAGGCGGGTTGACCGGCGCGCGCCGGGGCGGGAAGCTCGGCGGAACGGGACAAGCCTCGATTCCGTTGGAAACGCTGAAGTGAGGAACGAAAGCCACCGGGACTGATCCGATGCCTTCCTTGAGCGACTGGAAGATCACACCTGCGCGGCAGCCGAAGCCTGCCGACTATGACTACGACCTCGGGAAGGCCCTCGCCTCGGCGGTGGCGCTACGAACGGTGGTGCCGGAGGATGCGTTCACGGCGCAGACGCTCGGCACGGAGCGCGGCGGCAATGGCATCGTCATCCGCGACAACGTCGTGCTCACCATCGGCTACCTCATCACCGAGGCGGAGGAGATCTGGATCACGCTGGACGACGACCGGGTGATTGCCGGGCATCCGCTAGCCTACGACCAGGCGACCGGCTTCGGCCTCGTGCAGGCGCTCGGCCAGCTCGGCCTGCCCGCGCTGCCGCTCGGCGATTCCGGCACCGTCCAGCCGGGGACCCGCGTGGTGATGGCGGCGGCCGGCGGACGCGAGCATTCGCTCGCCGCGCGCATTGTGGCGAAGCAGGAGTTCGCCGGATATTGGGAATACGTGCTCGATGAGGCGATCTTCACCGCGCCGGCGCATCCGTTCTGGGGCGGCGCGGGGCTCATCGGATCGGGGGGGGAGCTGATCGGCATCGGCTCGCTGCAGGTCGAGCAGCGCACCACCAGCGGCGAGAGCGGCCAGCTCAACATGGTCGTGCCGATCGATCTCCTGAAGCCGATCCTTGAGGGCATGCTGACGACGGGGCAGGCGAACCGGCCGGCGAAGCCATGGCTCGGCCTCTTCGCCACTGACCTGGAGGACAAGGTGTTCGTCGTGGGCGTCTATGCGGACGCGCCCGCAGACCGGGCCGGGTTGAAGCCCGGCGATCTCATCGTCTCCGTCGACGGCGACGCAGTCGACAGCCTTGCGGGGTTCTTCCGCAAGGTGTGGTCGCTGGGGCCGGCGGGCAGCGAGGTGCCGATCGTGCTACAGCGCGACGGCGAGACGCTGCAGGTCGTCGTGACGTCGAGCGGACGCGAGCGCTTTCTGCGCAAGCCGCGCATGCATTCCTGAGCGCCCGTAGGGCGCGGGCTGCTGGGGGAGCCAATGCCCGACTTTCCGATCGTCGACAGCCATGTCCATCTCGCCGATCCGGAGCGCTTCTCCTACGGCTGGACCAAGGCGGCGCCGTCGCTCAACCGCCGCGTCGTGCCGGCGCATCT
>CAZMJQ010000315.1:0-6222 GCA_964566475.1 uncultured Propylenella sp.
GCTCGCGCCGCTGGTTCCCCCGGAGCGGCTGCTGGTGGGCGAGAGCGGCATCTCCACGCCCGCCGACGTGGCGGCGCTCGAAGCAATGGGCATACGCGCGATCCTGGTCGGCGAGAGCCTGATGCGCCAGCCTGATGTCGAAGCTGCGACGCGGGCCCTTCTGACGCGCCAGGAGGCGGAGGCCGCGGAATGATGTCGGGGAAAGAAGTGAGCGCTCGAACAACCGTCAAGCTGATCCGGGAAGGCAGATTCGCCGCTGAAATCCCCGTCGAGCTGATCGAGGACGAGACCGGCTGGTCGCCTTACCTTTCCGTCGAAGACGCAGCCAGGCTCGACGCCGCGCGGAGAGCCTTGCGCGATGGCGACACTGCCGCCGCTGGGCGATACGGCAAGGTGTTCGAGCTCCTGCCTGTTTCGGCTTGAGGAGAGACCGGCCACGGAATGAACGCGCGCCTTACGCATCTCGACGAAACCGGCAAGGCCGACATGGTCGACGTGTCGGCAAAGGACGTAACGACACGCACCGCCACGGCGTGCGGCGCGGTCGTCATGGCGCGCGAGACGCTCGACCTGATCCTCGCCGGCGACGTGAAGAAGGGCGACGTGATCGCCACCGCGCGCATCGCCGGCATCATGGCCGCGAAGAAAACGCACGACCTCATTCCGCTCTGCCACCCGCTGCAGCTCTCGAAGGTCTCCGTCGACATCGAGCCGGACACGTCGCTCCCCGGCCTGCGCGTCACCGCCTTTGCCAAGCTCGACGGCAAGACCGGCGTTGAGATGGAGGCGCTGACGGCGGTCTCCGTCGCCTGCCTCACGATCTACGACATGGCGAAGGCCGTCGACCGCGGCATGACCCTCACCGGTATCCGCCTTGCCGAGAAGACGGGCGGCCGTTCCGGCGATTTCCGCGCGGAGATCGCGTGAGCCTGCTGCCGGTGGATGACGCGGTGGCGCGGCTTCTCTCCGGCGTGGAGCCGCTGCCGGGAGAGCAGGCCCCCTTCGCCGAAGGGCTCGGCCGGATCCTCGCCGGCGACGTCGCGGCACGGCTGACGCAGCCCCCCTTCCCCGCCTCCGCCATGGACGGCTACGCCGTCCGCGCCGCCGACGCGGCCACCGGTGCGAAGCTGAAGGTCGTGGGCGTTTCGCGCGCCGGCGAACGCTTCTCCGGTGCCATCGCCGCAGGCGAAGCCGTCCGCATCTTCACCGGAGCGCCGGTGCCCGAGGGCGCCGATTCCATCCTCATCCAGGAGAACGCCGAGCGCGACGGCGACGCGGTCACGGCGACGGAGGCCCCCGAGCCCGGCCGCCACGTGCGCCGGGCCGGGCTCGACTTCAGCGCCGGCGATGTGCTTCTGCAGCAGGGCCGCCTGCTCGATGCGCGCGCGCTTGCGCTGGCTGCCTCCATGGGGCACGCCTCCCTGTCCCTACGCCGCAAGCCCCGCGTGGCGATCCTGGCAAACGGCGACGAGCTCGTGCCGCCCGGCGCCGATCCGGGCCCTGACCAGATCATTTCTTCCAACAGCGTCGGCCTCGCCGCCTTCGTGCGGCAGAACGGCGGCGAGCCGCTCGACCTCGGCATCGCGCCCGACGACAAGAATGAGATCGGCGCGTTCGTGGATCGCGCGGCCGACGCCGAGATCCTCGTCATCTCCGGAGGCGCCTCGGTCGGCGAGCACGACCTTGTGCAGGCCGCGCTCGCGGACAAGGGCATGGCGCTCGACTTCTGGCGCATCGCCATGCGGCCGGGAAAGCCGCTGATGGTCGGGCGGCTCGGCGCCATGCGCGTCCTCGGCCTGCCGGGGAACCCCGTCTCGACGCTGGTGTGCGGCCACATCTTCCTGAAGCCCCTGATCCGCGCCCTGCTCGGCCTTTCGGCCGCGGAGGAGATCGTGACCGCAAGGCTCGGCGCCGCGATGCGCGGGAACGACGACCGGCAGGACTACGTACGCGCGCGGCTCGAGACCGTCGACGGAGAGCGCGTCGTCACGCCGTTCGGGGTGCAGGATTCCTCCATGCTGGCAACGCTCGCCGCCGCCGACGCTCTCATCGTCCGCCCCGTTCGTGCGCCGGCAGTCGCCGCGGGAGAGACGGTGCCGATCCTGCTGCTTTAAGGTCGGCTACAGGAATCGGACGCAGATCGGCGTGCCGGCCTCGACCTCGCTGCCGGTGGGGCTCAGCCTGCCGGAGTTCTCATCGATGCGGAACATGACGACGTTGTTCGTATCCTGGTTCGCCACGGCGAGGAATTCGCCGGTCGGGCTCACCTCGAAGTTTCTCGGAATCTTCCCCCGCGTGCTCTCGTGCCCCACCACAGTCAGCGTCCCCCGCTCCTGGTCGACTGCGAAGATGGCTATGCTGTCGTGGCCGCGGTTGGAACCGTAGAGGAAGCGGCCCGACGGCGTGATCTGCACCTCCGCGCAGGTGCTGTGGCCCGCGAACCCCTCGGGCAGCGTAGTAAGCGTCTGCAGCTCGTGCAGGCTGCCGCTCTCTGCATCATACCTATAGGCCGACATCGTCGAGTTCAGCTCGTTGATGAGGTAGGCGAAGCGCTGGTTCGGATGCATGACGAGTTGGCGCGGCCCGGCGCCCGGCCCCACGTCCACGAAGGGCTGGCGCGAGTTCGGCGTGAGCATGCCGCGCTCGGCATCGAAGGCGTAGATCATCACCTTGTCGGCGCCGAGCTCCGACACGAAGACGGTGCGGTTGGCGGCGTCGATCTCCACCGCATGCGCGTGCGGGCCGGCCTGCCGCTTCGGGTCGACGCTCGACCCCTCGTGCTGGACGACGCAGCTCGCGTCCTTCAGCGAGCCGTCCTCGGCGACGGGCAGCAGGCAGACGCTGCCGCTCGCGAAATTGGCCACCAGCACGTTGCGTCCGGTCCTGTCGACGACGAGGTGGCACGGGTCAGTCCCGTGGCTCGCCTTCATGTTGAGGAAGGTGAGCGCGCCCGTCCCGGGATCGATGCGGAAGGCGCTCACCGCGCCGCTCGCCTTCCCCTCAAATTCCTTCAACTCGTTGACGCAATAGAGGAAACGCCGCGCCGGATCGAACGCGATGTAGGAGGGGTTGCGCACCCCTTGCGTGATGTCGAGCGGCTCGAGCGCGCCGCGTTCCGGATCGAAGCGAAAGGCATGGATGCCCTTCCCCTTCCCTTCCAGCACCTGCCCCGTGCCGAACAGGATCGGCTCGCTGTAAGTGCCGACATAGATGAGCCGGTTGTCCGCCACGTGCTCTCCCTTGCGCAGGCCGCAAATGCCAGCGCTACTCCTCGACGCTGATGCCGACTTCCTTGCAGATGCCCTTGAGGTAGTCCATCGCCGCCACGGTCTCGGCGACGAACTCGTCGGTCGCGACCTCGTTGCGATAGACGCCGGGCGCGGTGGAGTTCTTGCCGCGCGACACGCCCGGCACGTCCTCCAGCTCGATCGACACCACGTCGTCGTAGCCGATGTCCTTCAGCGCCTGGAACATCGCCACCCAGTCGATCTTCCCCATGCCAGGGCGCCAGTGCACGTTGGTCACGCCATCATTGTCGGAGACGTGCAGGTGCTTGATGTGCTTGCCCAGACGGTAGACGGTGATGTTGGGGAAGTCGCCGATCGGAAAAGTGTGGCTCGGGTCGAAGTTGATCCCCATCGTCGGATGGTCGACGTGCTCCAGCAGCCGCAGCGCGCCGTCGTGGTTGGCGAGGTAGCGCCCGGGGTGCGGCTCGACGGACATGATGACGTCCGCCGCCGCGCATGCTTCGGCACAGCGGCGGAGCGAGTCCACGTAGTCGCGAAAATTCCGGTCCCAGTCGACGCCGCGCGGCACGTGCCTCGTGGCGTATGTCTGCACCAGCGGCTTGGTGGTGATGCGCGGAATCTCCTGCGTGTCGCGCATGGCGAAGGGATGCGACGCCACCATGTTGATGATGGGCGAACCGAGCTCCGCGCCGACCGCCACCGCCCGCTTCCAGTCCTCGACCGCCGCGTCGCGCTTTCCCCTTTCGGCGCTCGAAAGATCATGCGGCGTGTGGACGAACTGCGACAGCGAAACGCCGGAGCTCTTCAGCTCGGCCCTGATGTCGGCGATCTTCGCCTTGGTCCAGTAATCGTTGAGGTAATCCCGGTTCCAGGCGATCAGCTCGATGGCCTTGAACCCCGCCCCGGCGACCCGGCGAACGGCATCCTCATAGGGCGGCTCCCACTGGAACGGCCAGGCCGACGCTCCGAACTTCATTTCGCTTCCTCCCTCTGCAACCGCCCCATTGGCGAACAGCCTTCACCGCAAATTAACCGGGTTGCGGAACACTCGGTGAACATGTAGTGTCCGTTCGTGATTTGTACACAAGATCACGTGGAGCGAGGCAAGCCGAAACAATGCTGACACGCAAGCAACTCGAACTCCTGCTTTTCATCAACGAGCGCCTCAAGGAAAGCGGCGTTCCGCCGTCTTTCGACGAGATGAAGGATGCGCTCGATCTCCGGTCCAAGTCCGGAATCCACCGGCTGATCACTGCCCTGGAGGAACGCGGCTTCATCCGGCGCCTGCCGAATCGGGCACGCGCGCTTGAAGTGCTGAGGCTCCCCGACGCGGTCAATCCGAGCTTCTCCGCGGCCCGGCGCGGCGGTTTCCGGCCGAACGTCATCGAGGGCCGACTCGGCAGGGCGCCGAGCGAGAATGCGCGGCGCGAGGAGGCGGCAAACGATTCGGTCGCGATTCCTGTCATGGGCCGCATCGCCGCCGGCGTGCCGATCTCGGCCATCCAGAACCACAGCCATTCCATCTCCATGCCGCCGGAGCTTCTGGGCGGCGGCGAGTTTTTCGCGCTCGAGGTGCGTGGCGATTCGATGATCGAGGCCGGCATCCTGGAGGGCGACACGGTCATCGTGAAGAAGCAGGACACGGCCAACACTGGCGACATCGTGGTCGCCCTCATCGACGACGAGGAGGCGACGCTGAAGCGGCTCAGGCGCAAGGGCGCCTCGGTGGCGCTGGAAGCGGCGAACCCGGCCTACGAGACGCGCATCTTCGGCCCCGACCGCGTACGCATCCAGGGTCGGCTCGCGGGTTTGGTTCGCAAGTACTGAGCAACGGCGCAAGAGCGTAGATCCGGGGGCGGGCGCCGTTCACTCCCCTCTCCATCCCTTCTGCCACGGGCGTGGCGTGGGGGAGCGCCCGCGCGTGATCGTGAAGGCTGTCCCGCCTGCTTCCATGTCGGCGTGCACGACGTGAGCGCCGAAGCGCTCGAGCTGACTCCCGTCGATAACGACCGGCGCACGGCAGGACGTCGGCGCTGCCAGCGGCGTGACGACGATCTCGGCGCGCCCGCAGTCCTCGGCGAACGCCGCCGGATCGAGGACATGCGCCACGCGCACGCCGCCGGCCGCCGCGAGCAGGCATCCGACCGGATCGCAGCGGACGCCTTCCCGCAGCTCCGCGCCTGATGGCGGCGTCCCCGCCTCCTTGTCGAAGAACTGGTCGATCGTGTAGGAGCCCGCGCGGCTGCCCGATACCCTGAGCACGCCCGCCGCGTCGCGCACGGCGATGGCCCGTCCCTCCGGCGCCACCATCACGTCTGGCCGGTCGACCAAGGGCGGGATCATGGCGAGGCCGAAAGCGATCACAGGCACGCCCAGGAGGCGCCACCGCTCCCGCCAGAGGCACAGCCACAGCATGCCAGCCACCATGACGGCGAGCGCCAGCGGCGCGATCGGCGACGCGCGCAGCTCCGAGCCCGGCAATGCCGCCACCCACGCGGCGACGGCAAGCAGCACCTCGATGCCACGGGCCATGACGGAGAGCGGCCACGCCTCCAGCCCGAACGGCATGACGGCAAGGCTGAGAACGCCGAATGGCATGATCACCAGTGAGACAAAGGGAGCCGCGAGGAGGTTGCCGAGCAGCGAATAGGAGGCAACGCGCTCGAAGTGGAACGCCGCGAACGGTGCAGTCGCCAGGCCGGCAACCAACGTCGTCAAGGCAACGCCGAAGACAGCGCGCCAAGCATAGCGGAGGATGCGCTGCCCCGGCACGACGCTGTCGTCGCTTAGGCGGCGCACCTTGCGGTCGCGCCATGCTTCCCATACCGCGATCAGCCCGGCGACCGCGCCGAACGACATCTGGAACCCGGGCTCCAGCACACCCTCGGGCTGCTGCGCGATGACGATGAAGGCGGCGATAGCGAGGTTCCGCATCGAGATCGCAGGCCGATCGAGCAGCATGGCGGAGAACATG
>CAZMJQ010000316.1:0-9654 GCA_964566475.1 uncultured Propylenella sp.
GAAACGATCAATGCCATCTGCGCGGCGACGGATTGCTGCAGCGGGCTGATCGCCGTCACAGACCTCGACCCGCCGCAGGTGCGGCTGATGAAGAGCTGGAACTACGATACCGACTGGCTGGCACGAGTGCCGGACTACGCCGAGGAGATCGCCACCGAGGTGTGGGCCAAGGTCCCCAATCTCGACCAGCGCCCGCTCGACGAGCCGGGATCGCCGCGGCGCGAGCTACCGCCGGGCCTCTACGAGAATACGCGCTGGGCGCGCGAAATGATCGACCCCTTCGGGATCGTCGACTCGATCCATCTCCTTCTCATGCGGGAGCCCGCGCGCGTGGCTGAGTTCGCCCTCTCCCGGCACGAGACCGTCGGCATGGCGACGGAGCGCGAGTTCTCCATCATGCGACTGCTCGCGCCGCATATCCGGCGCTCGGTCACGATCAGCGACCTGATCGACATGAAGAGGCTGGAGACCCAGGCCCTTGGAGCGGCACTCGACAGCGTCGCAACCGGGGTCGTGGTGGTCGGCGACAACGCGTCGATCCTGCACGCGAACGAATCGGCACGTCAGATGCTTAACGCCGGAACGCCCATCGCGGCCTTCGGCGGCCGCCTGTCGGCGCTCAAGCCGGACGTAACGCAGGAACTTATGAAGGCGATCCACCTTGCCCAGTCGGACGAGTCGAAAATCGGGGCGGCGGGCATCGGCGTGCCGCTTGTCGACAAGAATATGAGCGCAGCGACGGCAACCGTGTTGCCGCTGGCGGGCGGCACGCATCGGACCCGGCTCGTGCCGCGCGCCACGGCCGCCGTGTTTGTTGCTTCGGCGGGCGAGCCGGCGCCGGCCGACATCGGCACCGTGGCGCGCGTCTTCGGCCTGACGCCGACGGAGACCCGCCTGCTCGAACATTTGGTGACAGGCGACAGCCTGTCACGTATCGCGCTGACGCTTGGCGTGACGGTGGCAACCGCCAAGACGCACCGGCGGCACATTTTTGCGAAGATGGGCGTGGCGCGGCGGACGGATCTTCTCGCATTGGTGGGGCGGCTCGTTCCTGCGGTCCGCCGCCCGGCGACCGCTTCTCGTCTCTGATGCGGCTCAGGCGATAAGCTCGCCGGGGTCGCTCACGCCGGTGACGCCCGCAAGCAGCACCGTGTCGCCGCTGGAGAAGGTGACCAGCGTGTCCATGATGCCGTCGCCGTTGCCGTCGAGCTCTTCAGTGGTGTCGATGACTATTCCGTTCAGCACGAGATGGTCAGCGCCGACCACGAAGTCGCCGATCTCGTCGTCGCCGTCGCCCGCCGCAAAGGCGGAGAGTTCGTCGCCCTCCGCGCCGAACAGCAGGTCGTCCCCGCCCTCGCCGCGCAGATAGTCGTTGCCGGCGCCGCCGTACAGCACGTTGGGGCCGTCATCGCCCGCGATGCGGTCGTTGAAGGCGGAGCCGATCACGTTCTCGATGGAGACGAAGCTGTCGCCCTGGGCGTGCCCGCTGGCGGCATAGTTCAGGCCGAGGTTGATCACCACGCGCGCGTTGGAGGTGGAATAGCACGCCGTATCGATCCCGCCGCCGCCGTCCAGCACGTCGCCGCCGGCCTCGCCGCGCAGGTAGTCGTTGCCGGCGCCGCCGGACAGCACGTTGGGGCCGTCATCGCCCGCGATGCGGTCGTTGAAGTCGGAGCCGATCACCCCTTCGATCGAGACGAGACTGTCGCCCTCGGCGTGGCCGCTCGCGGCATAGTTTATGCCGAGGTTGATCACCACGCGGGCGTTCGAGCCTTCATACGAGGCGGTGTCGAAGCCGCTACCGCCATAGAGCTGATCAGCGCCGGCTCCGCCGATCAGTACGTCATCGCCGGTCCCTCCGAAGAGCTGGTCGTTGCCGGCGCCGCCGTCGAGCGTGTCGTTGCCGCTGTCGCCGCTGATGCGGTCGTCCCCGCCGAAGCCGAAGAACGTGTCATTCCCTGCTCCGCCGACGATCCGGTCGGCGAAGTTGCCGCCCTTCCACACGTCGTCGCCGGTCGTCCCGTTGAAGATGGTCGGGTCGAAGATCGTCGCGCGGATGTCCCCGGGGCCATTCTCGTAAGTCGTCCAGCTCACGACGAAGCGCCCGTCGGCCAGAGCCGCTACGCTGGGATGGGCCTGGAAGTCATCCGCCGTCGTGTTGACGATGAAGTCGTCGCCCTCAGGGGTGCCGTCGAGGTTGAAGAGCCGCGCACGGATGCAGCTCGATGAGCCGTCTCCCGGGTCATCGGATCGCCAGCTCACAACAAAGCGGCCGTCGGCCAGGGCGGTCACTGTGGACTCGAGCTGCGGGTCCACCGTCGTCGTGTTGACGACGAAGTCGTCGCCGCCATTGATGGCTGGATCGGGATTCCCGTCCGCTCCGAAGACGCGCGCCCGTATGTTAAGCGAGGTTCCTTCGTCGCTGTCATTGGAATGCCAGACCACAACGAACCGCCCCCCTTCCAGGGCGGTGACGACTGGAGCGTACTGATCGAATTCGGTCTTGGTGTTGACGATGAAGTCGTTCCCGCCGTTCACGGCGAGGTCCGGTGTCCCATCGGCACTATAGACGCGGGCACGGATGCAGCCGCCGGAGCCATCGCCCGTGTCGCGGGAGAACCATGTTACAACGAACCGACCATCGGAGAGCCCGTCCGCCGTGACGTCCCATTGGTCGCTGACGACGGTCGTGTTGATGACAAAATCGTTGCCGCCATTGACACTGGTATCCGGGCTTCCATCGGCGTTGAAGATGCGGCCGCGGATGTCCGATTGCGTGCCGGGGTCGAAGGAATGCCATGTGTACAGCAGGCGCCCATCGGCCAGCGTCGTCACATGGGGAGCATCCTGATTGTCCTCGCTCGTGGTATTGACGACAAAGTCGCTCCCGCCGTTGACCGCGACATCCGGGCTGCCGTCGGCATTGTAGACGCGGGCGCGAATACAGCTACCTGAGCCATCGCCATCGTCAGACGACGGCCAGGTGACGATAAACCGCCCATCGGCCATTGGCGTGATCGCCGGACGGTCTTGGTAGCCGTCAATCGTCGAGTTGACGATGAAGTCGTCGCCGGCATTGGCCGTGAGGTCCGGGCTGCCGTCGGCGTTGAGGACGCGGCCGCGAATCAAGTTCCCCGAGTCGCCCGACCCCCAGACGACGACGATACGGCCGTCGGGCAGAGCCGTAACGGCGGAGCCGTTCTGTTCGAGGAACGTTGTCGTGTTGACGATGAAATCCTGCCCCATCCGCCCTATCGGCATGCCAACCCCCGTCACTCTTGCTATGATAGCCGGTTAAGTTGCTTCGGGTGACCTTGAGACCACCTTTGGCTGTAGATCGGTCCCCCTTCGCATCTTTGGTCGATCGGTGGAACCCCTTTGCCTCGCCCGATGGCGTTGCGCCGTCCCCGGCGCGCGACCGCTGCGCGCTCCGTTGCGCGCGGCGCGAGGAAGCGTAATGTCGATGCGGGAACGGGAGCGGCGGAGCTATCGGGGCAAAGCCATGGATTGGCCGATCTATCTGCAATCGCTCGGCGGCGGGGCGCTGATCGGGCTCGCCGCGGCCGTCCTGCTCGTCGCCAACGGCCGCGTCGCGGGGGTGAGCGGGATCGTCGGCGGCTTGCTGGCGCCGCTCGCAGGCCGCTTCGACGGGGTCCTTATGGAGCGCGCGGCGTTCGTCGCGGGCCTCCTCGCCGGGCCGGCCGTCTTCGCCGGGCTCTCCGGGGCCTGGCCGGAGGTGAACATCACCGGTTCGCTCCTCCTGCTCGGCGCGGGCGGGCTCCTTGTGGGCTTCGGCACGCGCCTTTCCGGCGGCTGCACCAGCGGCCACGGCGTGTGCGGCCTCGCGCAGCTGTCGCGCCGCTCCATCGCCGCGGTCGCGACATTCTTCGCCGTCGCCATCGTGACCGTCTTCGTCATGGAGCACGCCCTGTGAGCGCGCCGCGCATCCTCGTCGCGCTCGCCGCCGGCGCCGTCTTCGGGCTCGGCCTGGCGATGGGCGGCATGCTCGACCCGGCCGTGGTCCGCGGCTTCCTCGACTTCGCCGGCGACTTCGACCCGCGGCTCGGCTTCGTGTTCGCCGGCGCGGTCATCGTCTCGGCGGGGGGCGTGGCGCTGGCGCGGCGGCGCGAAAGTCCGGCGCTCGCGGGCGGCTTCGCCCTCTCCATGAAACAGCGCATCGACGCGCCGCTCGTCGGCGGCGCGGCGCTCTTCGGCCTCGGCTGGGGCATGGTCGGCCTTTGCCCCGGACCGGCGATATCGGGCCTCGTGCTCGGCGTGCCGGAGGTGGCGATCTTCGCCGCGTTCATGCTCGCCGGCATGGCGGCGCACGACTTCACCATCGGCACCGCCGGCGCCCCGCCCGACGAAGCGCCGGCGCGCCGCGCGCTTTAGGTCTTGATGAAGGCGAGCAGGTCCGTGTTGATCGTCTCGGCGTGCGTGGTCGGCATGCCGTGGGGAAAACCCGCATAGGTCTTCAGCGTGCCGTTCGGCAG
Source organism: uncultured Propylenella sp. (assembly GCA_964566475.1). Lineage (GTDB taxonomy): Bacteria > Pseudomonadota > Alphaproteobacteria > Rhizobiales > Afifellaceae > DASWJZ01. The sequence continues at coordinate 4,494 of CAZMJQ010000316.1, forward strand.
CAGCTTCGCCGACAGCGGTGCGGAGTCCGCGTAGGGCACGATCTGGTCGTCGTCGCCGTGCATCACCAGAACCGGCACATTGATCGCCTTCAGGTCCTCGGTGAAATCGGTCTGCGAGAATGCGACGATGCCGTCGAAGTGGGCCTTCGCGCCGCCCATCATGCCCTGCCGCCACCAGTTCCAGACCATGCCGGGCTTCGGCTCCACGCCGGGCCGGTTGAAGCCGTAGAAGGGGCCCGCCGGCACATCGTAGTAGAACTGCGCCCGGTTGGTCGCGACCTGCTTCTGGAAGTCGTCGAACACCTCTTTGGGCAGACCGCCCGGGTTGGACTCGGTCTGCATCATGATCGGCGGCACGGCTGCGATGATCGCCGCCTTCGCGACCCGGCTGTCGCCGTGGCGCGCGATGTAGCGCACGACCTCGCCGCCGCCGGTGGAATGGCCGACGTGCACCGCATTCCTGAGATCGAGATGCGCCGTCAGCGCCGCAAGATCGTCCGCATAGTGGTCCATGTCGTGCCCGTCGCCGACCTGGGTCGAGCGGCCGTGGCCGCGCCGGTCGTGGGCAATGACGCGGAAGCCCTGATCGAGGAAGAACACCATCTGGGCGTCCCAGTCGTCCGCCGAAAGCGGCCAGCCATGGCTGAACACGATTGGCTGTCCCGAGCCCCAGTCCTTGTAGAAGATATCGACGCCATCCTTGGTCCTGACCGTAGGCATGTCCTGTCCTTTCAGCGGTCGCAGCCCGACGGGCCAATCCATCGCCGCCGGCGTATCCATTACATCGCCTTGATGCGTCGAAGGCATGCGTTTACGGCACGACAGGCGCGCGGCGCTATCTCCGTCAGGTAGGTCTCCTTCCCACGCCGCGGTCGCGTCAGATCGCACGCACCCTGGCGAGCGCGCCGAGCGTGCATTCCAGCGCCGAGCGGTCCCAGTTGCCGGTGTCCGCCGCCGCGGCATAGGTGGTCATTAGGAAATCGAGGAGCAGCGCGTCGGGGTCCGGGGCATCACGGACCGTGTCGTAGGGCAGGATGAACTCGCCGAGCGCCGCGTCGAAGTAGGCGCCCTCGCTAACCTTCCGGTCGGGGAAGCCCTCCGGCGTCGGATAGGCGTAGGAGTAGAACGCCGCCTGCGGAAAGGCGTCGTTGCCGGGCCAGAACCCGGCGCTGCTCACCTCGTGCGAATAGGCCTCGCGCGTGACGTCGTCGGGGAGTCCCGGCACGCCACCCGGATGCGGCGGCGCGCGCCGGCCGGAGAAGCGCGTCACCGCGAGGTCGAAGCCACCCCAGAAGAAGTGCACCGGGCTTGCCTTGCCGAGGAAGCCGCTGCGGAAATGCCTGAAGACGCGGTCCGCTTGCACGAGCGCGCGCCAGAAGCGGCGCGCCGCTTCCGCGTCGTAGGAGGTATGCGTGCGGTCCTCGGAGAAGCGGATCGGATCCGCCACCTCGTTCGGCATCTCGTTGATCGAAACGATCACGCCGAGGCTGCGCAGAACATCCATCGTGCGGGCGTAGAAATCCGCGACGGCCTGCGGCTTGAGCGGCAGCACCCGCCCCTCGCCCCGGCTGGTGCGCGCGACGAGACGATGATCGAGGAAGTCGAAATCGATCTCAAGCAGCTCGTGACCGAAGGGGATAGGCGAGGTACCGAGCCCGCGCGCCGTCGCATAGAGCGGCACGTTCCAGCCGTGATTGACCCACGGCGTCAGCTTCAGCCGCACCTTCCCGACGACCTGCGTCCAGAGCTGCAGCGTGGCGGCCGTGTCGCGCCACCCGGCATAGGGAATGTCGGGCCAGTCGGAGTCGCTCATCGGCCTGTGGACATCCCCCGCTCAAGGCAGCGGAATGTATTCCGCCTGGTCGCCGGGCGGCAGGATGAAGCGGCTGTCGGTGCTCGTGCGCCAGCCCTCGGCGCGCCATGCCTCCTTCGCCTCCTCGATCTTCTCCTGCGACGACGCGACGAAATTCCACCAGATGTAGCGCGGGCCGGCCAGCGTCTCGCCGCCGAGAAGCATGAGGCGCGCGCCTTCCTCGCCTGCCTTCACCGCGATCGGATCGCCGGGGCGGAACACCATCATGCGCCCGGGCGCATAGCTCTCGCCGGCCACCTCGATGGAGCCTTCCAGCACGTAGATGCCGCGGTCCTCGTGGTCGTCGGGAAGCGGCAGCGCGGCGCCCGGCTTGAGCAGCGCGTCGGCGTAGAACATCTCGGAGAAGGTCTTCGCCGGCGCCCGCTCGCCGTAGGCGCGGCCGAGGATGAGGCGGATGGAGTTGCCCTCCGCCTCGATCAGCGGCAGCGCCTCCTTCGGCTGGTGCTCGAAGCCCGGCGCGGTTTCCTCCTCGTCGTCCGGCAGCGCCACCCAGGTCTGGATGCCGAAGAGCGAATGCGGTCCCGTGCGGGTCACGGCGCTGGTGCGCTCCGAATGGGTGACGCCCCTGCCGGCGATCATCCAGTTCACCTCGCCCGGCTTGATGAGCTGGTCGACGCCGAGCGAATCGCGGTGCTGCAGCTCGCCGCGATAGAGATAGGTGACGGTGGCGAGCCCGATATGCGGGTGCGGGCGCACGTCGATCCCCTGCCCCGTCAGGAACTCCGCCGGCCCGGCCTGGTCGAAGAAGATGAACGGCCCCACCATCTGCCGCTCCGGCGCGGGCAGCGCGCGGCGCACCTCGAAGCCGCCCAGATCGCGGGCGCGCGGCACGATCACCGTCTCGACAAGGTCGATCTGGTCGCCGGTCGGGTATTGCGGGGCGATGGACGGATTCCAGCTCATGGCGGGCTCCTGCTAGCCGTGCCGCCAAGCTGACGACACGGATCAATTTCGCGTCTGTCATCCCGGTTTGCCCGAAGGGCAAGACCGGGACCCATAAACACCAATATTAGCGATCCGCCCCGCGTCCGTCTTGTCCTTCCGTCGTTATGGGTCCCGGACTGGCGCTGTCGCACCATCCGGGATGATACACGCGAAGCGGTGGTCCGGCGCGCTATCACCGCCTCAGCACATCCGCCCATTCCGGGTGGCGCTTGAATTGCGCCGCCGCAAAGGGGCAGAGCGGAATGATCGACTTGCCGGCCGCGCGGGCGTCGGCGACGGCGCGCTCGACGAGGCGCGCCCCGACGCCCTGCCCGCGAAACGCATCCGGCACCTCGGTGTGATCGATGATGACGAGGCGGGAGCCGGCCTTGGAGAACGTCATCTCCGCCAGCGCGCCGCCGTCGCCGCGAACCAGGTAGCGGCCCTTGCTCTCCCCCTCCTCCAGCTCGATGGCGCCCGTAGCGTCGCTCAAGGGACTCTCCTCAAGATCAACCGCCACTCAGTTGAGCGCGGACGAGCCGCTCCGCAAGCCCTGCGACCGCAAAACATCGCTTGCCGCGCCTGCGAAGTCTTGTTCGCCTCAACTGAGAGAGAAGCGGCGCCGACGGATTCCGGTGGCAGCTCGATCCGCTGATCGCCCGCCTCGAGCGGCTTATCGCGAAGGCGCAATACAGTGCGGCGTCATCCTCGGACGCGCGTAGCGCGATCCGGAGGACCCAGGGGCCACATCGCTCTGGGCTCTCAAGCGGGTGCGAACGCTACGGCCGCCTCCCCGGAAAAGCCTCCGTCAGCGCCCTCGCCTCGCCCGCCCTTGCGCCGCGGCGGGTGAGCACCGGCGCATTCGACCAGCGGCGCAAAGCCTCCTCGTGCTCCGGCAGGAGCCAAGCGAGAACGGCGGCCGTCATCGCCTCCGCAGCGCGCGCGGCCCCGTCGTCGCACTTGACCGCCACGCCGAGGCCGAGCCCGGCGAGCGAAGCGCAGAACACGCCCTCCGCGCCCGTCTTCACCAGCACCGCCTGTCCGGCGAGCGTCATCACGTCGGTGCAGAAGCGCCCGGAGCCGGCGACGAAGAACGGCTCCGAGACGCACGCCTCGTAGATGCGGTGCGCGGCGGAGGCCCGCTCGCGCTCGAGCCCCACGCCGGTGCCGAAGCGCGCGAAGCCATGCGCCAGCGCCCGCAGCGGCACGGCATAGGTGGGGATGGAGCAGCCGTCGGTGCCGCACGCCGCGGGATCGTGCGGCGCGCCGGTGACGCCCTGAAGCGCCGCGCGCACCTCCTGCTGCACCGGATGCGACGCCGCCACGTAGCCGCGATGCGGGATCCCGCGATGGCGGCACACGGCGAGGAAGCCCGTGTGCTTGCCGGAACAATTGTTGTGGAGCTGGGTCGGCGTCATTCCGCTCTTCAGAAGCTCGGCCGCGGCCTGCGCATTGGATGGCGCATGCGCGCCGCACTCGAGCGCCGGCTCGCCGAGGCCGATGGCGGCCAGCATGGATGCCACGGCGCCCAAATGCGCCGGCTCGCCGCCGTGCGAGGCCGAGGCAAGCGCCAGCTCGCGGGCGTGGAAGGAGAACGCGTCGGCCGCTCCCGACTCCACCAGCGGCAATGCCTGGATCGCCTTCACGGCCGAGCGCGGAAAGACGGACGCCTCCACGTCGCCCAGCGTGAGAAGCGGCCTGCCGCGCGCATCGACGACGGCGAGCGCGCCGCGATGACGGCTCTCGACTCTGTCGCCGCGCGTGACCTCGACAAGGACGGGATTGGTCATCAATATTCCCGGATCGCCTTCAAGAATGGCCGAGAGAGCCGAATTCGCAAGCCGAAAGATGCGCAAGACCCTCGCCTACACGCTTGTTGCCCTGATCCTCGTCTTCATCGCGCCGGTGCTGGTGCACGCGGCGGTATGGTATTCGCAGGAGCGGCCGACCGGCTGGCGCGCGGCCGACTGGTCGAGCGCAGGGACCCTGCCCCACCCGCGCGAGGAGCCGGAGGCGTCGATCCGCGTCATGGCGGCACGCACCGGCGGGCTGAAGGGGATCGTCTCGGTGCATAGCTGGCTCGTCATCAAGCCGGAGCACGCGAGCCAGTACGACCGCTATGAAGTGGTCGGCTGGGGCAACCCGGTGCGCCGCAACGGCCGGCCGCCCGACGGGCGATGGTATTCCAACGACCCGGTGGCGATCCTGACGCTCAAGGGCCCGGAGGCGGCGCGGCTCATCCCGAAGGTGGAAGCGGCGATCCTGGAGTACCGCTGGTCGGAGCACGGCAGCTACAAGGTCTGGCCGGGCCCGAACTCCAACACCTTCGTCGCCACCGTGCTCGCCGCCGTGCCGGAGCTCGGC
>CAZMJQ010000317.1:0-4454 GCA_964566475.1 uncultured Propylenella sp.
GCGAGGTGCGCGATCAGGAGCGAGGCGTCGATGCGGCGGAGGTCGAAGCGTTGGCAGCGCGACAGCACCGTCACCGGGACCTTGCGGATCTCGGTGGTGGCGAAGACGAATTTTACGTGCGGCGGCGGCTCCTCAAGCGTCTTCAGCAGGCCGTTGAAGGCCTGCTTCGACAGCATGTGCACCTCGTCGATGATGTAGACCTTGTAGCGGGCCGAGACGGGCGCATAGCGCGCCGAATCGATGATGTCGCGGATGTCGTCGATGCCGGTGTGCGAGGCGGCGTCCATCTCGATCACGTCGGGGTGCCGCCCCTCCATGATGGCGCGGCAGTGCACGCCCTCGCTTCCGAGCTCCACGCTCGGCTCGCCGGCGCCGTCCTCGGTCTGGTAGTTGAGTCCGCGCGCCAGGATGCGCGCCGTCGTGGTCTTGCCGACGCCGCGCACGCCGGTCAGCATCCAGGCATGCGGGATGCGGCCCGCCGCGAAGGCGTTCGTCAGCGTCCTGACCATCGGCTCCTGGCCAATCAGGTCGTCGAATCGCGTGGGGCGGTACTTTCGGGCGAGGACCTGGTAGCCGGATGCGGTTTCGTTCATGGCCTGCCGGCGTCCAAGCTCGCACCGTCGTTCGGGGGTTTACGGCGGGAGGCTGGACAGGCAACCCGTGCCGAATCTCGTTGGGGCTGCTTCCTTCCGGACCTGACCCGGTTGGCGAGGAGCACGTCCGCCGCCAACCTCCCTTACCCTATATCGCCGGGATGGGCACAGCTTTCAATACCCGAGACACAGCTATGGATCGAGCGTCTTGCACCGGCTGTCGGGCTCTTCAGATCCAGCGCTTAGACGCTTGTCAGACTGCAAGTAACCTGGTTTTCTTTACCCGGAGAAGTGCCGGGGGGTGAAGGGCATGGAAGTGCGTCTGACAGAAGAGGAAATTCTTCGATACTCGACTGAATACGACTACGAAGATGATCGTCCACTGACGAACTTACTCGCAAGCGCGGTTAAACGCGGGTTTATGACACGCGACGATTTGGTGGCGGTGGCTAGATGGAAGTGGCGTGGTGGCCGAACTTGGCAGCTGGCTGAAGAAAATTCTGAAGACGAAGTTCAAGAGATTACGAGAGTAGCCTTCTCAGCCGAGAGTGAACGGCTGCGCATCGGAGCACTCTTAGCGTTGCGTGGCGTCAATTGGCCGATGGCAAGTGTAATTCTGCATTTTGCGTTTCCCGATCGATATCCGATTTTGGACGTACGGGTTATGAGGTCCGTCGACGGTTCAACCGTGTATACATTCGAGAGATGGCTTATGTTCACGCACATCTGCCGTGAAAAAGCCGGAGGGATGGGCATCTCGCTTCGATCTCTCGACAGGGCGCTATGGGCTGCAGATAAGGCGCGGAAGCCACAGGCGGCGTATCTGTAGGGATAGCCGTGCTCCCCACTGAGGTAGAAGCGCTCAAAGGTCCATTGCCGAGTCGTTCCGTGGCATTGGACCGGCGAAGAGGTCGGCGGAGCGAGGCCGCGCGTTGATTCAGGTCGCAATCTCGTCGTAGCCGCGGCCGACGAACTGGACGAGGCAGAAGCCGTGGCCGAACGGATCGGCCATGAGCGCGAGCTTTCCCCATGTGCTCGACTTTACCGGGCCCTCCAGCGTCGCGCCGGCGGCTACCGCCCGCGCCACGCCCGCGTTGATGTCGGGCACCACGAAGTCGAGATGCACCGGCGTCCAGTGCCGCCCGTAGTCGCGGCGCTGAGACGCGGCGGCCGAGGCTTCGCTGCCCGACGCCTTCTCCAGGAGATAGACCGGCGCGGCGGCGCCGAGCATCTCGACCCCCGCGGCGCCGAAGCGGCGTCCCACAATCAGTCCGAACGCCTGTGAATAGAATGCGACGGCCTTCTCCAGGTCGTCCACGTCGATATTGATCAGCAGCTCGCTCATCGTCGGTCGGGCCTCCTCGACGCCGGGCGCGGCGCGTCAGGCGCGGATGTGCACCGGCCGGTCGAGGCGGCGGGCGCGCCGGAGCTCCGGGAACCAGTAGCACCACAGGGCCGCGATGCCGATGGTGCCGACTCCGCCGATGACGACCGCAGGCACCGCGCCGATCAGCCAGGCGGAGACGCCGGCGCGGAACTCGCCGAGCTCGTTCGACGCGCCGATGAAGACCATGTTGACCGCGTTCACGCGCCCGCGCACGTCGTCCGGCGTCCACAGCTGGATCAGCGTCTCGCGCACGTAGACGCTCACCATGTCCGCGCCCCCCATGACGATGAGCGCCGCGACGGAGAGCCACAGCAGGGTGGAGAGGCCGAACACCACGGTGAACAGTCCGAACACGGCGACGAAGACGAACATCCACAGCCCGGCATGGTCGCGGATGGAGCGCGTCGTGAGATAGAGAGCGACGGCGATGCCGCCAATCGCCGGGCCGGCGCGGAGCAGGCCGAGGCCGCTGGCGTCCACGTGCAGGATGTCGCGCGCGTAGACGGGCATGAGCGCCGTCGCGCCGCCCAGCAGCACCGCGAAGAGATCGAGCGATATGGCGCCGAGCACGATCTTCTCGTGCCAGATGTAGCGGAAGCCCGCGACGATCGTCTCGAAGCTCGCCTGCTCCGGCACGACCCGCCGCGGCTGCGGTCTCACCATGAGGATCAGCACGGCCGCGATGACGAGGAGCGCGATGGTCGTCCCGTATGCGATCTCGGGCGCCACGTCGTAGAGCAGCCCGCCGGCGACCGGCCCGACGATGACGCCGAGCTGCCAGTTGGCGGAGGCGAGCGCGATGGCGTTTCCCAGGATCGCGGTCGGAACGAGGTTGGGCAGCAGCGATTGCGCCGCGGGGTTGAAGAAGGCGCGCGCCGTTCCGAAGCCGGCGAGAATGACGAAGATCAGCCAGACCTGCGTGCTCCCGGCCACCGTGAAGGCGAGCAGCGCCACGGCGCAGAGCGCCTCCAGGACGAGGCAGAGCGTCATGATCGTCCGCCGGCGGAAGCGGTCCGAAGCCGCGCCGGTGACGAGCACCAGAAGCAGGGCAGGGGCGAACTGCGACAGGCCCACGAAGCCGAGATCGAGCGGATTGCGCGTAATGTCGTAGACCTGCCAGCCGACAGCGACGGTCTGGATCTGCACGGCGAACCCGGAGGCGAGCCGCGACAGCCAGTAGAGCATGAAGTCGCGGTTCTGGAACGCGGCCCAGCGGGAGGTTGCAGCGTCGGGGTCGGGTATCATGCCTGGGCTGTGCGCCGGATGGAGGAACGCGACAGCCCGAAGGTCACGCGCGCAGCATGGCTTTAGGCTCCACCGGCGGCGGTGGCAATGTCGATGCTACGCGGGCCTGGTCGCCACGAGCGTGTAGTTTACGTCCATGTCCTGCGAGAGCGACCATCGGTCGGCGAGCGGGTTGTAGCGTACGCCGGTCCGCTGCGCGATCGTGAGGCCGGCCTTGCCGAAGGCGGCCTCAAGCTCGTCGGGGCGCACCAGCTTGTCGTAGTCGTGCGTGCCGCGCGGCAGCCAGCGGAGCACGTATTCCGCACCCACGATGGCGAGCGCGAACGCCTTCAGCGTGCGGTTGATCGTGGCGACGAAGACGAGCCCGCCAGGCTTCGCGAGCGACGCGCATGCGGCGATGAAGGCGTCGACGTCCGCCACATGCTCCACCACCTCCATCGCCAGCACGGCGTCGAACGCTTCGCCCGCCTCGGCGAGCGCTTCCGCCGTCGTGGCGCGGTAGTCGATGTCGAGCTCCGACTTCGCCGCGTGCAGCCGCGCGACCTCGACGTTTGTCGCGGAGGGGTCGATCCCGACGACCGCCGCGCCGAGCCGCGTCAGCGGCTCGCACAAGAGCCCGCCGCCGCAGCCGATATCGACCAGGCTCAGCCCCGCGAGCGGCCGTCCCGATTTCGGGTCGCGGCCGAAATGCTCCGATACGACGTCGCGGATGTAGGCGAGGCGCGTCGGGTTGAACCGGTGAAGCGGTGCGAACTTGCCGTCCGCGTCCCACCACTCCGCCGCCATGCGCTCGAACTTGGCGATCTCGGTGCGGTCGACCGTCGTGGACGCTTCTTCGCGATTAGCGGGCATGCATTGCTCCCGCCTCGTGGCACCGTGACCGGATGATCGTCATGTCACTGGCCACCGGCGCGCGCTGTGCACGACGCGCAGGATGCGCACCGTTTCATCATCGCTGATCTCATAAACCAGTATGTAGTTGGGATGCGCAATGAATTCGCGGGTGTCCTGGACCCTGCCGGGGCGCCCGAGCCGGGGATGGCGCTGGAGCCGCGCCGCACAGTCGCTGAAGCGAGTGTCGAGCATGGCGGCGGCGCGCGGGTTGTCGCGTTCCATGTAGTCGAAGATCAGGTCGCGGTCGGCGAGCGCGGCCTCTGTCCATTCAGGCTCCGCCACCGCGCGCTGCGCTCTTCTCAAGCGCTGAAGCCCTCCGCTTCTTGAAGCGAGCC
>CAZMJQ010000318.1:0-23635 GCA_964566475.1 uncultured Propylenella sp.
CTCAATACTCCCGCTCGTAGAAAATCCCGAGGCTCGAGTCGCCCCGCGCCGAATAGCCGGCGCGCGCCTTCACGTTGTCGGTGATGTCGAGGTCGATCGTCACGCGGCTCGACTCCGCCGACGTGCCCTGCTGCACGCCGATATAGACGTTCTCGCTGACATAGCGTCCCGCAGCCAGCGCCGCCCCGCCCTCCTCGTCCATCACGATGTCGAGGTCGTCCAGGCCGGTGCTCTGGCGCAGCTGGCTGAGAATGCCGCCGCCGCTGCCCCCCGCCAGCTCCGCCGCGGCGGCCCCGAGACGGGCGATCTGGATCGGCGAGAGCTCCCCGATCCCCTTCTGGAAGATGAGCTGCGCCAGGACCTCGTCCTGCGGCAGCTCGGGGATCGATGAGAAGTTGACCTCCGGGTCGGAGGCGCGGCCCGAGATCGTCACCGTGATGGTCACGTCCCCGCTTCGCGTGGTGCCGACGAAGTCGAGGATCGGATCGAGGTCGCCGGCGAAGGTGATGATGCCGCGGTCCAGCACGATGCGTTGCGTCAGGATGTCGATGCGGCCGCGCACGATCTCGAACGAGCCGGCCGTCACGATCGAGGCGATCGGGCCGCGGAGCTGCACCTCGCCCCCGAACTCGCTGTCGAGACCGCGCCCGCGCACGAAGACCTGCCGCGGCGCGTTGACGGTCACGTCGAGTTGGATGCCGCTGGCGCCGCCGCCGTCTCCCGTTTCACGGCGCTGCCGTTCGCGCACGACCTCCAGCGTACGCTCCACCGGCGGCGGCGGCGCCACATGCTCCACGGAAACCGCGACGGAGTCCCCAGGGAGCCGCTCGGGAACCGTGATCTCCGTGCGGTCGAGGAGGACGCTGCCGGAGAGCACCGGCGTCCCGGTCAGATTTCCGGTCAGCGTCAAGTCCGCGTCGAACCGCGCAGCGACGAGCGAGCCGTCCACGTAGCGCGCCTGCCGGACGTTGATGGCTATGTCGACCGGAAGACCTTCGTTCGGATCGAGGCCGAGCGAGCCCGATGCGGCGACGGTCCCTTCGCCGCTTGCCGCATTGAGGCGATCGATGACGAGCCGGTTGTTGGAGACGGAGGCGGCGAGCGACAGGTTGCTCAGCACGATGCCGCTCTGCGGGTCGACGAAGCCGCCGCCCTCCGACGTGACGCTGCCCGCGAACTGCGGCGATGCGGCCGTCCCGGTCACGCCCATGTCGACGGTGAGCACGCCGCTCAGCGCCGCGCCCCGTGCGGCAAGCTGCGCGTTGCCGAGCGACAGAGGCACGGCGCCGTCGATGGAAAGATTGAGCGGCGTGCCGGCACCGGTGCCGACTATCCCGTTGACGCCGACGGCCAGCCCGGCGCTTCCGGTGATGCGGCTTGCAAGGTCGACCGTGCCGTCCCTGAAGTCGCCCTGCACAGATATCCCCAGCGGTCCGAGCCCGGCATTGCGCGAAGCGGCGACCGAGGCGCCCGCCATGGCGATGTCGAAGTCGGCGACCGGGCTCGCCGCGGTGCCGGTCACCGACACGGTGCCGGAGATCGTCCCTTCGGCGGCGAGGGTCGGCGAGAAGCTGTTGACCAGCCGCGCGGGTACGGCATTCAGCCGGACGGCAAGGTCCATCTGCCGACCCGCGCGGCCGGAGACGGTTGCGCTGCCGCCCCCGGCGTTCAGCGTGGCGCTGTCGAACAGGGCGGTTCCGTCTGCGACGCCGATGGTGGTCGGCGCGGCGAGCGACATATCCATGCCGCTGCGGACGAACGTGAAGCGGTCGAGTCCGATCGCGATCCCGCCGTCGCGCGGCGCAAGGCTTGCCTCGAGCGCGGCGCGGCCGTCGGCAAGTGCTGCCTCCGCCGTCAGGAGCGTCGCGTCGCCCTGCCGCGCGGCGGTGCCTGTTGCGGTGACAATCGCCAGGCCGCCGGCCCTGAGATTGCGGACAGCGAAGCTCCCTGCGATCTCCGGTGCGGTGAGCAGGCTCTGCGCGCGCCCCTCGATCTCGGCTCTCTCGAGGGTGACGTTCTCGTAAACGACATCCGAAGCGACGGCGGAGACGGAGGCGGATTGCGAGCCGTCCTCGGCGGACAGGCCGATGTCTGCCTGCAGCATGCCGCGCGCATCCACCAGGAAGAGCGGGGCGACGCGCGAAAGGTCGGGCGAGACGACGTTGACGTTTCCGGAAAAGAGGCCGTCGGCGCGGAGGGTGACGTCACCCGTTGCCCTGCTGTCGCCCACGGCGAACACGAGGTCCGCGATGCGGCGCGCGCCGTCCTCGCCCGCCGAAAGCACCGCCGAGCCGGTGACCGCGGCATCGCCCAGCGTGCCGCCGATCTCCGCCTCGCCCGCAGTGTCCGGGCCAGCGATCACGCCGGAGAAGCGCGCTCGCGCGTCCGTCAGGGGCCGGCCCATGAGCACGATCTCATCGCCAGACGCCTCCGCCTCGACGCGCGGCGCGGCGCTCGTTCCGCTCAACGCCGCCGAGACGCTGGCCGCCCCTTCGGCGCGCTCGGTGACGAGCGACAGGTCGGCCACGTCGGCGGCGACATTCAGGTCCAGCTCCGGGCCCGTCACCGCCCCGTTGACCTCGGCGGACATGCGGTCGTTGGCGAGCGCCAGACCGTCGAAGGCAAGCCCGCCGTCGCCATCGCGGGCAACGCCGCCGCGCACCGTCGTGGCGCCGGCAATGAGCGGGTCGAGCGCCGCGACGCCGAGCGCCAGGTCGACCGTCTCGCCGTCGAGGACCAGGTCGAACTGCCCTGCGGCGGTGGCCGTCCCCGTCGCCTCGACGCGCGCGCCGCCGGCGAGCGGGCGCCCGGCAAGCGCGGCGAAGCGCGAAAGCTCGCTCACGATCACGCCGTAGCGCCCGTCGAGCCCCGCCGCAGTGGCAGCGCCCATGAAGCTGACCGCCGCGTCGCCTATGACGAGCTGCGCGTTCTCTACGTCGACCGGACCGCCCGCCGACCAGGAGCCGTCGGCGGCGAGCTGCACCTCGGGCCCGATGGCGGCGTCCATATCCGGGTCCGCCATCGTCAGCTCTTCCACCGCGCCGCTCATCCGGAACGCGGTGCTGCGTGCGGCGGGATCGGCGAGGCTCTGCGCCTCGCCGTTCGCGCTCGCTGTCAGGCGGGCGAAGCTGCCGTGCGCGTTCTCCACGCCCTCGGCCACGAGGCCGATACGCCAGGGCGACGTCGTTCCTTCCTCGAGAGCGCCGTCTACCTGCAGCGTCGCGACCGACACGTCGCCGGGAACGAAGGGAAGCGCGGCGCGCCCCGCCTGACCGAGCCGCAGCGAAAGCCGCGCGGCCCGGGGCACGAGATCGGGCGTCAGCATTCCGCCCGCGCTGATCTCCGTCCCGGCGGAGCGGAGGCGTGCCGTGTCCACCGTGATCGCGCCGTCGTCGAAGCGGGTCACGTCGAGCGCCAACCGGCTTTCGCCGGCCACCAGCGGCGCATAGTCGGCCGGCGCGACGCTCTCCAGCGACGCGGCCATGTCGGCAGCGATCCGGTAGGCGTCCGCAAGCCGGGTCACCGACATGCTTCCGCCGAGGACCTCCTGCCCGGAAGCCGCGACATTCAGCGTGGCGTTCCAGGCGTCGAGCGGCCCCTCACCGGAGAGCCGCGCAGTAATCGCCGGGCGGCTCGGCATCTGGAGCAGCTCTGCGACGAGTCCGTCAGCCGGCTCCTCCAGCGTCAGCTCGGCGACAAGCGTGTTGGCGTCCGGCTGAAAACGCAGCTCGGCGGTGAGGCTGCCGGCGCGGTCCTGGCGGAAGACGGAAAGCTCTGCCGACAACGCGTCCGGCATCAGCTCGGCCGAGCCGGAAGCGGCAAGCTCCGCCTCGACGCCGAGGACCGGCTCGGCGATGACGATACGCGGCAGCGACATGGCCTCGATGTCGACGGCGACCGGCAGGCCGCCCGCGCCCTCCGCCGGCCGGGTCTCCGCCGGCGGAAGCGGCGTGCGCAGCAGAGCCACCTCGCGCGCCCTCAAGCTCTGGATGTCGAGCCTGCGCCGCAAGAGAGCCGCGCGGCTCCACTCGACCGACACGCCTTCAAGCTCCAGCCAGGGCCCCTCGCGATCGGACACGGTGATCCGCTCGACGGTCGGGTTGGAGGAAAGCGCCCCTTGCAGCCCGGTGAGCGTGACCTGCCTATCGGACGTCGAGATCATCGTCTCCAGGAACGAGACGAAACCCGACTTGTCGGCCTCCCCCTGAGCGAGCGCGCCCAGGACAGGCACCAGGAGGGCAATGACGGCGACGAGACCGCCTCTGACGAATCGGGACCGCATGTCAGAAAGACTGCCCCAGCCCGACGTAGAAAGCGAAATCCCCGAGGTCCCATTCGAGCCTGATGGGGAACGCAACGTCGAAGCGCAGCGGACCGAGCGGCGTGTAGTAGCGGATGCCGAGGCCGGCCCCGACGTAGATGTCCTCGGAGAAATCGAAGTACGGCTCCTCGTAGGCCGACCCGGCATCGATGAACGGCACGATGCCGATCTGGTCCGTCGCGCGGAAGCGGAGCTCCGCCGACGCCTCCCAGAACGAGAGGCCGCCGACGACCTCGCCACCCGAGACCGGGCCGACCGAGCGATACTCGAAGCCGCGGATGGAGCCGCCGCCGCCCAGGAAGAAGCGCCGCGTCGCCGGTATGTCGCGGAGCGAGCCGCCGACGATGCTGCCCGCCGCCACGCGGCCGGCGAGCACCATGCGGTCGTTCTCCGCAATCGAGCGGTAGCCGGAAACCTGGCCCTTCGCCACCAGCGCCACAGTGCCGCCGAGCAGATCGGCGAGCGGCTCCATGCCGAGCGTGCCCCGCAGGCCCTCCGTCGGGTCGAGCTTGTTGTCGCGCCGGTCGTAGTCGAGCGTCGAGGGCAGGCTGACGATCATGTACTGGTTGTCGCCGAAGGCATCCTCGATGTCGGCGTACTCGACGTTCACCGCGGAGGAGCCCTTCAGCGTCTCGCTGAACCGGTGCTCCAGGCCCGCACGGCCGCCCACGGTGAAGCTCTCGTAGGTGTCGACGAACTCACGCTCGGCCGCGAGTCGCAGCGTGAGGTCGGTGTTCGGCGTGAAGACGCCGGGCCGGCGGAACGTCGTGGCGAGCCCGTAGGAAATGTCCGTGCTCACGCCGTTCGCGAAGATGCGGCTGACGGAGGCGTCGAAGCGCAGGCTCTCCGCATGGCCGAAGAGGTTGCGGTGCATCCAGTAGCCTTCCAGCGTGGCGCCATCGAGCGTGGAGTAGGACACGCCGCCGCCGATCAGCCGGCGCTTGCGCTCGGAGAGATTGAACGTGACCGACAGGAGGCCGTCATCGCCCACGCTGTCCGCCTCGGTTGCCGAGACGCTGGCGAAGACGCCGAGATCCTGGAGGCGCTGGCGCGCGCGCCGGATCGTATCGGGGTCGTACTCCTCGCCGGGCCGGATGCCGGTCATCCAGCGAACATATTCCGGGTCCACCCGCTCGGTGCCGGTCACGTGCACCGCGCCGAACCGCGCGGCGGGGCCGGACGCCACGACGAGCGTGACGTCAACCGTCTGCGACCGATGATCGGCGATGACGTCGCGCGTCACGACGCTCGCATGCGGATGCCCGCGCTGGCGCCATACCTCCACGAGCCGCCCCTCGATGTCGAGCACCGCGCCGGAGCGCGCCACGGCGCCCTGCATGAGCGCCCAGTCGTCGAGATCGAGAGCCTTGTCGTCCTCCGCCGTCATCGTGTCGGTTGGCATGCCCTCGATGCGGATCGTGCCGAAGCTGAAGCGCGGGCCGGGATCGACATCGACGCTCACCGGAACGGGATCGGGAAGCTCCGTGTCGGGGCGAAGCGCCTCTACCGACGTGCCGGCAATCAGGATGCGGATCGACCCGCCGTAGTGGCCCTGCGTGTAGAGCGCGGCCATGATGCGCCCGTAGTCGCCGCGGGCGCGGGCCAGGAGCCCGGCCGTGCCGGGCGGCGGCCGCTTCTCCTCGCGGGCAAGGGTCGACGCGCGGCGCACGGTCTCGACCAGATCGCCGTCCTCGCTGCTGACCGTCATGTCGAGCGTATAGGGCTGCGCATTGGGGACGACGACGGTCTCGTCCTCGCGCTCGAAGAACTTGCGCCCGAAGAGCTCGAACGCCGAACCGGGATTCGCGATCAGGAGCGCTGCAAGGCCGGCGGAGACGAACGCGCACGCACCCTTCAAAGAAACCGAACGCAGGAACCTGATCGGCGCGAACCCCACGATTCTGCTCGCCCCCCTCGCCTTCTTCGCCGGCGCATCGATCCGTCCGGCTCCGTCCGCCACCACAGCCGAGCTTGGGCCAAAAACGGGCACTCGATCAATCGCGGCTTGTCATGGCGATAATCGGGCGGACGACGATCGATGATCCCTTCCATTAACCATGTCGGCGAGCCGAGAGAAAGAGCCGGACACGGGCGACGCCGTTTGCCGGCGCCATGACCGACCTGGAGGGAAAGCCGGCGCCTGAGGTCACGCGATGCCCCGTTCGGGCCCCGGCATTGAAAGTTTTGTTCCGTGGCACGGAAATTGCGCAAATCCTTTGCTGTCGGGCTAAAACGCCGTCCCGCATAGTGATGCACACCCCTATCGCGCAGGTTCCAAGCATGGCGACAGAGCGGCTTTCGGTCTTTCCAGCGTTCCACAAGGTAGCCGGACGCACGGTGACGGTTGTAGGCGACGGCGCCGAAGCCGCCGCCAAGGTCCGTCTGCTCCGGGAGACGGAGGCGACGATCCGGCTGGTGTCGCAGGCGCCGTCGGACGAGCTTGCGGCCCTCGTCATCGCGCACGATCTCGAGCACCGGCCGCATGGCTTCGAAGCCGCCCACCTGGTAGGCTCCGTCCTGGTCTTCGCGGCAAGCGGCGAGCGCCATCGCGACGCCGAGGTCGTCGCTGCGGCGCGCGCGGCCAACATCCCGGCGAACGCTGTCGACCTCCCGGAGCTCTGCGATTTCTACACGCCCGCGCTCGTGAACCGCGCACCCGTCGCCGTGGCGATCACATCCACCGGCGCCGGCCCGGTGCTGGCGCAGAAGCTCAGGGCGCGCATCGAGACAATACTGCCGCAGCGTCTCGGGACGCTGGCGCGGCTCGGCGATTCCTTCCGCGCCGCCGCCGACAAGGTACTCCCGAAGGGGCAGCCGCGCCGCCGCTTCTGGTCGGCCTTTTTCGAGGGCGGCGTCGCCGATGCGGCGCTCTCCGGCCAGGTGGAGACGGCGCGGCGGCTCGCCTCGCGGCTCCTTACCGAATCCGACGGGCGCGACACCGGCTTCGTCTGGCTGGTCGGCGCAGGCCCCGGGGCGGCGGACCTGCTCACCCTTCGCGCACAGCGCATCCTGCTCGAGGCGGACGTGATCGTGCACGACAGCCTCGTCCCGGAGAGCGTCGTCGCCATGGGCCGCCGCGACGCGGAACGCATCCATGTCGGAAAGCGCAAGGGCCGCCATTCCGCGACGCAGGAGGAGATCAACGCCATGCTGGTGCGCGAGGCGGAAGCCGGCCGCCGCGTGGTGCGGCTGAAGGCTGGCGACCCCCTGGTTTTCGGGCGCGCGGGCGAAGAGATGGCAGCGCTACGCGCGGCCGGCGTCCCGTTCGAGGTGGTGCCGGGCGTCACCGCCGCTCTCGCCGCCGCCGCGGAGGCGGAGATCCCGCTGACGCTGCGCGGCGTGTCGTCGAGCATCGTCTTCGCCACGGGTCACGACGCATCGGGCGACGTGCTGCCGGACTGGGCCGGGCTGGCGCTCGCCGGAGCGACCGTAGCGGTCTACATGGGCGGCACGGTCGCCGCGGAAATTGCGAAGCGGCTCATCGCAGCCGGCCTCGGCGCGGCGACGCCGGTCGCCGTGATCGAGAACGCGACGCTTCCGGAACGGCGGCAGTTCGGCGGCACGCTTTCCGAGTTCGCGGCCTTCGCCCGGCGGTCCGACATCAGCGGACCCACCCTCATCCTGATCGGACGTGCGGCGGCGGAGGGCGCAGTCTCCCTCGCCCAGCCGCTGTCGCCCGTCCGAACTCTGGCCGCCTGAGGCGCCGCGCCATGCAGATCATCACCGCAAACAGCCTCGAGGTCGGGCTTGCCGTGTTCCAGACGGTCGGCGGGTGGTCGGTCGACGTCAACAAGGCCGAGGTGCTGGAGACGAAGGAGGCGGCTGCCGCGGCGCTCGAGCGTGCCAAGGTCGACGCCGCACGCAACCTCGTCGTGGAGCCTTACGCGATCGACGTGACGCGGCAGGGCGCGAGCGTCGTGCCCGCGCGGCTGCGCGAGCGCATCCGCGCCGAAGGCCCGACCACCGGGAACTCGAAACCAAGCGCCGCCGAGACCCGCGAAGAGGCGGCCTGAGGTCCATCATGTACCGATACGACGAATTCGATCACGCCTTTGTCCGCGAGCGGGTGGCGCAGTTCCGCGATCAGGTGAGGCGGCGGCTTTCCGGCGAGCTCGACGAGGACCAGTTCAAGCCGCTGCGCCTGCAGAACGGGCTTTACCTGCAGCTCCACGCCTACATGCTGAGGATCGCCGTGCCCTACGGCACGCTCAATCCGGCGCAGGTGAGGACGCTCGCGCACATCGCGCGCGAATACGACAAGGGCTACGGGCACTTCACTACGCGCCAGAACCTGCAGTTCAACTGGCCGCAGCTGAAGGACGTTCCCGACATCCTTCAGAACCTCGCCGAGGTCGAGATGCACTGCATCCAGACCTCCGGCAACTGCATCCGCAACGTCACGGCCGACCATTTCGCCGGCGTCTCGGCCGACGAGGTCGCCGACCCGCGGCCCTATGCCGAGATCCTCCGCCAGTGGTCGTCTATCCACCCGGAGTTTCTCTTCCTGCCGCGCAAGTTCAAGATCGCCGTCACGGGCGCGCCGGTCGACCGCGCCGCCATCCAGTTCCACGACATCGGCTACGAGGTGAAGCGCAACGGCAAGGGCGAGCTCGGCTTCGCCGTCTATATCGGCGGCGGGATGGGACGCACCCCGATGCTCGGCAAGAAGATCCGCGACTTCCTGCCGGAGGAGGACCTGCTCGCCTATTCGGAGGCGATCCTGCGCGTCTACAACATGTACGGACGCCGCGATAACAAGTTCAAGGCCCGCATCAAAATCCTGGTTCACGAGGCCGGGGTCGAGACGATCACCGAGCAGGTCGAGGCGGAGTACGCCGCGAACCGTGCCGGCGTGCTGCGCCTTCCCGACGAGGAGGTGCGCCGCATCGCCGAGTACTTCGCGCCGCCCGCCTACGAGGAGCGTCCTGCGGAAAGCGCCGCGCTCGAGCAGGCCCGCGCGGCCGATCCGGCCTTCGACCTGTGGGCCCGGCACAACCTCAGCGCCCATCGCGTTCCGGGCTACGGCATCGTCACCATCTCGCTGAAGCCGATCGGCGGCGTGCCGGGCGACGCCACGGCCGACCAGATGGATGCGGTCGCCGACATCGCGGAACGCTTCTCGTTCGGCGAAGTGCGCGTCAGCCACGAGCAGAACCTCGTCCTGCCGCATGTGGCGCTCGACGAGGTGAAGGCGGTCTACGACGCGCTCGATGCGTCGCGCCTTGCCAACCCCAACGCCGGCCTCATCACCGACATCATCGCCTGCCCCGGGCTCGACTATTGCGCGCTCGCCAATGCGCGCTCGATCCCGATCGCGGAGCGCATCTCCGAGCGCTTCGCCGACACGGGCCGGCAGGAGGATGTGGGCGAGCTGAAGATCAAGATCTCCGGCTGCATCAACGCCTGCGGCCACCATCACGCCGGCCACATCGGCATCCTCGGCGTCGACCGGAAGGGCGAGGAGTTCTACCAGATCACGCTCGGCGGGTCGGGCGACGAGACGGCCTCCATCGGCGAGATCGTCGGCAAGGGCTTCTCCACCGGCGAGGTCGTCGACGCGGTGGAGACCCTGGTCGACACTTATGTCTCGGCCCGCGAAAGCCCGAAGGAAACCTTCTTGCAGACCTATCGCCGCGTGGGGCCGCAGCCGTTCAAGGAGGCCCTCTATGGCGCTGCTTGAAGCCTTCGCCCGGCCGCTCGATCCGGTTAACCCCACGATCGAGCACGCTCGGCTGCTGAACGAGCGCCTGCGCAACTGGCGCACACGCGATCTCCTCGCCGAGATCATCCACGAGGAGTTCGAAGGGCGGATCGCGCTGGTCTCCAGCTTCGGGGCAGAGTCCGTGGTGCTCCTGCACCTCGCCGCTTCCGTCGCCCCGTCCGTGCCTGTGATCTTCATCGACAGCGGCAAGATGTTCGGCTCGACGCTGCGCTACCGCGACCAGCTCGCAGAGCGCCTCGGCCTCACCGATGTGCGCCTGGCGCGGCCCGATCCCGCGACGCTTGCCACGCACGATACGGATGCCGGTCTCTGGATGCGCGAGCCGGACAAGTGCTGCGCCATTCGCAAGGTGGCGCCGCTGGCGCGAGCGCTGGGCGAGTTCGACGCGTGGGTCTCCGGGCGCAAGCGCTACCAGGGCGGCCAGCGCGCCGAGCTGCCGCTTGCCGAGACCGACGGCGAGCGGATCAAGCTCAATCCGCTTGCTTCCTGGACGAAGGAGGACATGGCGGCCTACAGCCGGCTGCACGACCTGCCGGAGCATCCGCTGGTCGCCGACGGCTTCCGCTCCATCGGCTGCATTCCCTGCACCACGCGCGTCGCCGACGGCGAAGACGAGCGCGACGGGCGCTGGCGCGGCACCGGCAAGACCGAATGCGGCATCCATCTGGGCCTCGCGTCCTTCGAGGGCGACGGAAGCGGCATATGAGCGCCGAGAGCCTGCCCGTCTGGACGAATGGCCGTTTCGAGGCCGACGCGTGGACGCGCCACGATCCGGAGTCGGACTCGCTTTCCGGCGGCGAGGCGCTGCTCGTGACGCTTTCCGACTTCCTCGCCGACGCCGACCGTTTCCTCGGCCACAACGGCCCGGTCGGCGTCGAGGTGCAGGCCGGCGAGTCGGTGCGCGAGCTTGAGCCGTACCTCTGGAAGCTCTCGCTGATCGCGCTCGCCTTCCCGTCGTTCAGCGACGGCCGCTCGTACTCGGCGGCGCGGCTCCTGCGCGAGCGTCTCAACTATCAGGGTGAGTTGCGCGCCGTCGGCGACGTGCTCGCCGACCAGATCCCCCAGATGCGCCGCTGCGGCATCACGAGCTTCGCCGTCACGCACGCACCGACGCGCGCCGCGCTGGAGGCCGGGCGCCTTGCCGAAGTGAGGCACTTCTACCAGCCGATCCCGACTGCTCCCGGCGAGGCGCCGGCCGGCACGCGGCCGTGGCTGCGTCAGCCGGCTGGCTGATCCAGAGGGCTCCCCAATCGATCCTTGACTCTCGGCGCGCTGTTATTACTTTGTAATAACAGGAGGCGGTCATGCGTACTTCGGTTCGAAAAATGGGAAACTCGTCCGGTATTATCATTCCCAAGCCGATCCTGAGCGAGCTAGGCGTCAAGGCCGGCGATAAAGTCGAGATGACGCTTGAAGGGGGCCGGGTCATCTTGGCTCCGGTCGCCCGGCACCCGCGGGAGGGTTGGGCGGAGTCCGCCAGGGAGCTTGCCGAATCGGGCGAGGAACTTGCGTGGCCGGAATTCGGCAACCTCGATGACGAGAAGCTCGTCTGGTAAAGCGTGGAGACATCTGGCTCGCTGGCGTTGATCCGACGATCGGCAGCGATATCCGCAAGACGCGGCCTTGCCTGATCGTGTCCCCCGACGAAATCCACCAGAGCTGGCGAACGCTGATCGCCGCGCCATTGACGACCGGTGCACGGTCGGCGCGTTTTCGCATCCCCATCACATTCGAGGGCAAGGCGGGTCTCGTGCTTCTGGATCAGATGCGGTCTCTCGACCGAGTGCGTTTGATCCGGCGACTTGGCGCCGCCGACAGCCATGTCCTGGCGGCAGCCCTTCACACGCTTCGCGACATGTTTTCCGATTGATGTGATGAGTCACCGCACCAGCACGTTCCTGAACTGCCATGGGTCGCTCTCGTCGATGTCGTCGGGGAAGAGGCCCGAGGGGCGTCCGGAGAGCGGCGTCCAGTCCGTGTAGTAGCCCTTCACCGGACCGAGATAGGGGAGCTGGATCTCCAGGCAGCGCCTGTAGTCCATCTCGTCGGTCTCCACGATGCCGGCCTGCGGATTCTCCAGCGCCCACACCATGCCGGCGAGAACCGCGGAGGTGACCTGCAGCCCGGTGGCGTTCTGGTAGGGCACGAGGTCGCGCGTCTCGTCGATGGAAAGCTGCGAGCCGAACCAGTAGGCATTCTTCGCGTGGCCGTAGAGCAGCACACCGAGCTCGTCGACGCCGTCGACGATCTCGTTCTCGTCGAGGATGTGCTGGGCCTTCTCATGCAGCTCGCCGCTGCCGAAGACCTCGTGCAGCGAGAGCACGGCGTCGTTCGCCGGATGGTAGGCGTAGTGGCAGGTCGGGCGGTAGACGACCTCCTCGCCCTCCTTCAGCGTGAAGTAGTCGGCGATCGAGATCGATTCGTTGTGGGTGACGAGGAAGCCGTATTGCGGGCCCGGCGTCGGGCACCAGGTGCGCACCCGCGTGTTGGCGCCGGGCTGCCGGAGATAGGCGCCCGCCTTCGAGCCCAGCTCGTGCAGGCGGCCGTTCTCCGGCAGCCACTTCTCGTGCGTGCCCCAGCCCATCTCCGCCGGCTGCATGCCCTCCGACATGAAGCCCTCGACGGACCATGTATTCACGAAGACATCCATCGGCTTCGGCTTGCGCGAGCGCTGCGTGTCGCGTTCCGCGATGTGCACGCCCGTGACGCCAAGGTCGCGCATCAGCCGCCCCCAGCCCTCGCGGTCGTCGGGGCCGGGCTCGTCGAAGCGATGGCCGGTGTCGTTCGCCAGGTTGACCAGAGCCTGCTTCACGAACCACGAGACCATGCCCGGATTGGCGCCGCAGCACGATACCGCCGTCGTGCCGCCGGGGCTCTTCTCCTTCTCCGCGCGCACCGTCGTCCGCAGCGCGTTGTTGGTGCGCGCCTCCGCAGGGGCGTCCTTGTCGAAGTAGAAGCCCGGCCACGGCTCCACCACCGTGTCGATATAAAGGGCCCCGATCTCGCGGCAGAAGCGGATGAGCTCCAGCGAGGACGTGTCGACGGAGAGGTTGACGCAGAACCCCTGCCCGCCCCCCTGGGTCAGGAGCGGCTTCAGCAGGTGCTGGAAGCGGCCGGGCGAGACGGCCTGATGGATGAAGCGGATGCCGTGCTCGTCGAGGATGTCCCGGCCGCTGTCGTCCGGATCGATCACCACCATGCGGCTCTTGTCGAACGCGAAGTGGCGCAGGATGAGCGGCAGCGTGCCGCGGCCGATCGAGCCGAAGCCGATCATGACGATGGGGCCGTCGATCTTGGCGTGGATGGGCCAGTCCGCCATATGCGCTCCTCCTGCGGGCCGACGTCCCGCCTCATTCCCGCAAAGGGTGGCAGGAACTAAGCCGGCAGCGGCGCTTGTCAACCGCAGCACCGGCTTTGTTGCACTGCAACAGGGATCGGTCTAGACCGCCGGGCAAAGTGGACTCCCGGGAAGCCATGCCGTGACCTACCGCGTCATCCCCGTGCCGCCGTTCGACTATGTCGTCTTCGGCGGCACCGGCGACCTTGCGCGCCGCAAGCTCCTGCCGGCGCTCTATCACCGGTTCCGCGACGGCCAGATCGTCGACGGCAGCCGCATCATCGCCGTGTCGCGCAGCAAGCTCTCCGACAGCGCTTACCGGGCGATGACGCTGAAGGCGCTCGGCGACTTCCTCGCCGAAGGCGACCGCGACACGCCGACGATCGAGCGGTTCATGCACATGCTCTTCCACGTGCAGGCCGATGCGTCGGGCGACGCCGGCTGGGCGCGTCTGGGAAAGCTGATGAAGGGCCGCGAAGACTCCGTGCGCGCCTTCTATCTCGCCGTCGGCCCGGCGCTCTTCGGGGACATCTGCCGCCGCCTCGGACAGGACGGGCTGGTCACCCCGCTTACGCGCGTGGTGATCGAGAAGCCGTTCGGCCACGATCTCAAATCCGCCCACGAAGTGAACGAGACTGTCGGGGCGGTCTTCGACGAGGAGCAGGTGTTCCGCATCGATCATTATCTCGGGAAGGAGACGGTGCAGAACCTCATGGTGCTGCGCTTCGGCAACGTGCTCTACGAGCCGCTGTGGAACTCCAACCTCATCGACCACGTGCAGATCACCGTGGCGGAGACGCTCGGCGCGGAATCGCGCGGCGCCTATTACGACACCGCCGGGGCGCTACGCGACATGGTGCAGAACCACATCCTGCAGCTCCTCTGCCTGGTGGCCATGGAGCCGCCCGACAGCTACGACGCCAATTCCATCCGCGACGAGAAGCTGAAGATCCTCAAGGCCCTGCGGCCGATCGGGGGGGACGATGTCGAGGCCGTCACGGTGCGCGGGCAGTACCGCGCGGGCGCGGCCAACGGCGGCGCCGTCTCCGGCTATTGCGAGGAGATCGGCGTTGCGGAGAGCGCCACGGAGACCTTCGTCGCGGTGAAGGCGGAGATCTCCAACTGGCGCTGGGCCAACGTTCCGTTCTATCTGCGAACCGGCAAGCGGCTCCCGTCGCGGATGTCGGAGATCGTCATCGCCTTCAAGCCGATCCCGCATTCGATCTTCCCCAGGGGTGCGGGCACGGCGCAGCCGAACCGACTGGTGATGCGTCTGCAGCCGGACGAGGGCGTCAAGCAGTGGATCATGATCAAGGATCCCGGGCCGGGCGGCATGCGCATGACGCATGTGCCGCTCGACATGAGCTTCGCCAAGGAGTTCCACGTGCGCCATCCGGACGCCTACGAGCGGCTGCTGCTCGACGTCATCCGCGGCGACCAGACGCTCTTCATGCGGCGCGACGAGGTGGAGGCGGCGTGGCGCTGGGTCGACCCGATCCGCGAGGCGTGGGAGCTTTCCGGCACGTCGCCGAAGCCCTACATAGCCGGAAGCTGGGGACCGTCCGCGGCGATCGCCCTCATCGAGCGCGACGGCCGGGCCTGGCACGGGGATTAGCCGGTCGGGTCCATGCCTGCCGCTACGATGAATCGACCGTACCGCTTATGAGAGAACGTCCGATCTGACCTTTATGGGTGATACGCTTACGCAATGCGACCCCTTCGGTATTCCATCAACGTCACGTTGGACGGGTGCTGCGATCATAGTGCAATGCCCACGGACGAAGAGTTGCATCGTCACGCGACCGAGAGCCTCGCGCAGGCCGATGCCCTCCTCTTTGGCCGGGTAACCTACGAAATGATGGAGGCAGCGTTTCGGCAGCCGGCGCGGACGGGCGTGAGGCCTGATTGGATGGCCGATTGGATGGAGCCCTTCGCCCGGACGATCGACGCGGCAAAGAAGTATGTCGTTTCGAGCACCCTGGACCGGGTCGACTGGAACGCGGAGCTGGTGCGTGGGGATCTAGGGAAGGCCGTTCAGCATCTGAAGCGGGAGTCGGGTCAGGGACTGTTCGTGGGAGGCGTAATGCTCCCGCTGGCGTTGGCGGAGCTGGGACTGATCGATGAGTACGAGTTCGTGGTGCAGCCCAGGCTCGCGGGCCACGGGCCGACGTTGTTCGCCGGGCTATCGAAGCATGTCGACCTGAAGCTCGTGAGCCGGCTGGAGTTCGGCTCGGGGGCTGTGGCGATGCGGTATGAGCCGAGAAGGTAGCGATCAGGCTTGATAGCCCGAGTCGGCCGCATCGTGGACCAAGCTCGAGCCAGGCCTGCGAACCAATAAATGACGACGCGCCCCCAGAGAGTGGAGCGAATTTGACATTTGAGCCTCGCCTGCCCGCGATTCCTCGCTCAAATGTCAAATTCAAAGGCTCCGCTGGACTCAAGATTTTGCTAGCGTTTCCTCATGATTCCGACAATTGCTCGGTCTCCGCATCGGAGGGCAAATGTCGGAATCGGACCATTGGCCGCAACCGTACCCGCCTTTTTGCGTATTGTCTTCGGACGTGGTAGGGGAGCCCCGTCTCCCGTAAATTGGCCGCCGAGACCGGTCCTGCCACCGGCGTGAGGCTGTGCCGTGGCAGCGCAGACGAGTTGACGAAAGGACATCATTTGCAGGTTTTCGTTCGCGACAACAACGTCGATCAGGCCCTCAAGGCGCTGAAGAAGAAGATGCAGCGCGAAGGCGTCTTCCGCGAGATGAAGCGGCGGAGCTTCTACGAGAAGCCATCGGAGCGTCGCGCGCGGGAGAAGGCCGAAGGCATCCGGCGTTCGCGCAAGGCCGCCCGCAAGCAGGCGCAGCGCGAAGGCCTCATCCCCGGCCCCAAGCGGAAGAAGCCGGCCGGAGCCGCCGCCCGCGGCCGCCGCTGACCGGCGGTGCCTTGGCGCAGGGCGGCCCCCACCGCGCAGGTGGAGCCCAGGACAAAGTTTCGTCGTCGCAGCCAATTCTATTCGGGTCGTCGATCCGAGCCGATGTCCGCGCGCCTTGAATAAACCGCAATTGAAACCGATCTTTACTGATCGACTTTGGCCGGACAACTGGGCCGCTCGCCTTTAGCTCAGCTAGGCGTCACGTTCAGACTCCCTTTCCAAAACTCGAATCCCTGAACCGGACGGGCCGCGCTTTCGGGCGTACGCCCGGCCGCCTATCTAGCGAAAGGACTACCACAATGCCCGTAGGCACCGTGAAATTCTACAATTCCAGCAAGGGCTTCGGCTTCATCGCCCCGGACGACGGCAGCAAGGACGTCTTCGTCCACGCCACCGCGCTCGAGGCCGCCGGCATGCGCGGACTGGTCGAGGGCCAGAAGATCTCCTTCGATATCCAGGAAGACCGGCGCTCCGGCAAGTCCGCGGCAGCGAACCTGCAGCAGGCCTGACCGTACGGTGCGGGAGCGCGGCAACGCGTTCCCGCGAACTCTTCCAGCAGAAGGACTCTGACCATGCACAAGTTCAAGGTCGGGCAGAGGGTAAGGCTGTCGCCCGCCGCCATCGATCGCGGAGCAGCCGGCGTCTACAAGATCATGGCGCAGCTCCCGGAAGAGCGCGGGGAACATCAATACCGCGTCCAGAGCACGACCAGCCCGCAGCAGCGCGTGGTCATCGAGAGCCGGCTCTCGGGCGTCGACGCGGTCTGATATTCCGCGCCCCGAGCCTGGGCGGTCAGCGTCGTGGCCTCTCGCCGGCTCGCAGCGTCAAGCGCGGTTGAAACCAAAGACGGGCACGAGGGAGCGAAGTGATGGCAAAGGGGCAGAAGCGCAGCAACAAGGAGCAGCGCAAGCTGAAATCCAAGGAGCCGAAGCAGGCCGGGCCTAAATACCTGCGGCCGGCCGAGCTTGTGCAAACGGCGAAGCCTGCGCCGGCGGGCCGCACCGCCAAGAAGTGACGAGACGAGCCGGCCGCTGCGTAGGCTCGGATATTCCTAGAGGACAGCCGCGTTGGCACGCTTCGAGATAACGACGATCATGGGCGAGAAGATCCTCGTGGATCACCCCGCCGCCGGCGTGCAGGAGATCCTCGCGGAGCTCAACTCGAACGCGTTCCTCCGCTACACCGAAGTGCGGACCGGTACCTCGGCGCCAGCGAAGGAGCTGATCGTGGCAAGCGGCCACATCGTCCTCGTCCGGCCGCTCGACGAATTCACCACGCAGAGCTCCACCTTCCGGCCGAAACGGTAGCGATCGCCCCCGCCCGGCGTCGCCCGGCGCGGCTTTCAGCGATTTGATCTCCGGCGCCAAGCCGATTATTGGGACCGGTCGCCGTCTCATGCCGCGATCCGACCGGAGCGCCCATGCCCAAGCACAAAGTCGCCATGCTGACCGCCGGCGGCCTCGCGCCATGTCTCTCCTCGGCAGTCGCCGAGCTCATCGGGCGCTACTCCGAGATCGCTCCCGACATCGAGATGATCGGCTACCGCAGCGGCTATGCCGGGCTCCTCAGGGGCGAGTCGGTGGCGGTCACGCCGGAGGTGCGGGCGCAGGCGCACGTCCTGCATTCGCACGGCGGCTCGCCGATCGGCAACAGCCGCGTCAAGCTCACCAACGTGAAGGACTGCGTCAAGCGCGGCCTCGTGAAGGAGGGCGAGGAGCCGCTCGAGGTCGCCGCACGGCAGCTCGAGAAGGACGGCGTCACCATCCTCCACACGATCGGTGGCGACGACACGTCCACCACCGCCGCCGACCTCGCCCAATACCTCGCCGACAACGGCTACGGCCTGACGGTCGTCGGGCTTCCCAAGACGGTAGACAACGACATCGTGCCGATCCGTCAGTCGCTCGGCGCGCTGACCGCTGCCGAGCAGGGCGCGATCTTCTTCGAGAACGTTGCCAACGAAGGCACCGCCAGTCCGCGCACGCTGCTCGTCCATGAGGTGATGGGACGCAATTGTGGCTGGCTCACCGCCGCGACCGCGCGCGCCTACCGCAAGCGGCGGGAGGCGCTCGACTTCCTGCCGGAGTTCAATCTCCGTCCCGTCCGCAAGGAGATCGACGCAGTCTATGTCCCCGAGGCCGACATCGATATCAAGGCGGAAGGCGCCCGCCTCCGCCGCGCCATGGAGCAGAAGGGCTGCATCAGCGTCTTCGTCAGCGAGGGCGCCAATGCGCAGCGGATCGTCGATGAGATGCTGGCGCGCGGGGAGGAGGTGAAGCGCGACGCGTTCGGCCACGTGGCGCTCGACAAGGTCAATGTCGGGGACTGGTTCTCCAAGCGGCTCGCCCAGCTCATCGGCGCCGAGCGCGTGCTGGTGCAGAAGTCCGGCTATTTCGCCCGCTCCGCCAAGGCCAACGACGAGGATCGCGCGCTGATCCGCGAGATGGCGCATGTCGCCGTCGATTCCGGCCTGGCCGGCGCTCCCGGCCTCGTCGGGCACGACGAGGAGCGCGGAAACGAGCTGCGCGCCATCGAGCTGCCTCGCGTCCGGGGCGGCAAGCCGTTCGACACGCGGGCGCAATGGTTCCGCCAGATGCTCGACGCCATCGGCCAGCCCATGGGTGAGACCGTCGAGGCGGTGCATTGAGGCGGCGCCTCCGTCTGCGCTAGAAACGAACGGAAACCGCCGCCTTTCTCGTCAGTTGACCGGGCGAACGGCGTTGTCACCGTCGAAGAGGCATCGCAATGAGCCGCAGCGAAGCGCTGGAGCCGATCGTCAGGAGCGTGCCGGTCATCCCGGTCGTCACCGTCGAGGACGCCGCCACGGCCGTTTCCCTGGCGCGCGCGCTCGTCGCGGGAGGCCTCCGCGTCATCGAGATCACGCTGCGGACCGGCGCGGCGCAGGATGCCATCGCCGCCATCGCCGCCGAGGTCGAGGACGCGGTCGTCGGCGCGGGCACGGTGCTCGGCAAGGGCCAGCTGGTCGCAAGCGAGAAGGCCGGCGCGCGCTTCTTCGTCTCGCCCGGCGCCAGCCCCGACGTGCTCGCGGCGGCGCGCGACTCGGCCGTCCCGCTGATGCCGGGCGCCGCCACGGCCACCGAAGTCATGACGCTGATGGACGAGGGCTTCACGATCCAGAAATTCTTCCCGGCGGGGCCGGCCGGCGGCCTGGCCTATCTGAAGGCCCTCGCCGCCCCGCTTCCTGCCATCGGCTTCTGCCCCACCGGCGGCATCGGGGCGGGGAACGCGGCGGATTACCTGGCGCTCGCGAACGTGGTGTGCGTCGGCGGCTCGTGGGTGACGCCGGGCGACGCCGTGGCGGCGGGCGACTGGAGCCGCATCGAGAAGCTGGCGCGCGTGGCGGCGGCGCTCGGAAAGCGCGGATGAAAGCGGCGGCGTTCGCCGCTCTTCAGGAGCTGCGCGCCCATCGCGAGGCGACGGGCAACCCGCATCTGCGCGACCTCTTCGCGACGGACCCCGAGCGGTTCGCGCGCTTCTCTCTTACACTCGGCGACCTGACCCTCGACTACTCGAAGAACCGCATCGTGCCGGACACGATGGCGCTTCTGCTCGCGCTCGCGGAGCGCGCCGGCGTGGCGGAGCTCAGGGACGCCATGTTCTCCGGCGAGGCTATCAACGAGACGGAGGGCCGCGCCGTGCTTCACACGGCGCTTCGCGCGCCGCGCGACGCCAACATCCGCGTAGGCGGCGAGAACGTCATGCCGGCCGTGCACGAGACGCTCGACCGCTTCCTCGCCTTCGCCGAGGATGTCCGCGCCGGCGAAATTCGCGGCATCGCCGCCGACAAGTTCTCCGACGTGGTCAATATCGGCATAGGCGGCTCCGATCTCGGTCCCGCCATGGCGACGGAGGCGCTCACGCCCTATCGCGGCCTCGGGCCGCGGGTGCATTTCGTCTCCAACGTCGATGGGGCGCATCTCGTCGATACGCTGCACGACCTCGACGCGGAGCGGACGCTCTTCCTCGTCGCGTCGAAGACCTTCACGACGTCGGAGACGATGACCAACGCCGCTTCGGCGCGTGCCTGGCTCGCTTACCGGCTGGGCGAAGAGGCGGTGGGCGAGCACTTCGCGGCGATCTCCACCAACCTCGACAAGGTGTCGGCGTTCGGCATCCGGCCGGAGCGCGTCTTCGGCTTCTGGGACTGGGTGGGCGGCCGCTACTCGGTGTGGTCGGCGATCGGCCTGCCGCTCGCCATCTCCATCGGGGCGGAGAACTTCCGAGAATTCCTGGCCGGCGCGCGACGGATGGACGAGCATTTCCGCGATGCGCCGTTCGCAGAGAACATGCCGGTGATCCTCGGTCTCCTCGGCGTCCTCTACCGCAACGTCTGGGACTTCCGGACGCATGCGGTGCTGCCCTACGACCAGCGGATGGCGCGCTTCGCCGCGCACCTGCAGCAGGTCGACATGGAATCGAACGGCAAGCGCGTGACGCGGCAGTCATCGCTGGTGGAGTACCGCACCGGACCCATCGTCTGGGGCGAGCCTGGGACGAACGGGCAGCACGCCTTCTTCCAGCTGCTCCACCAGGGAACGGAGATCGTGCCCGCCGACTTCCTCATCGCGGCCGAGCCGCACGAGGACATCGGCGACCATCACATGAAGCTCGTCGCCAACTGCCTCGCCCAGACCGAGGCACTCGCCTTCGGCAAGACGGCGGACGAGGCGCGCAAGGAGCTGCAGGAGTCGGGGCTCACCGGAGCCGCGCTCGACACGCTCGTCCTCCACAAAGTGTTTCCCGGCAACCGGCCGACCAGCACGCTGATCTACCGCACGCTCGATCCGGAGACGCTCGGCATGCTGATCGCGCTCTACGAGCACAAGGTGTTCGTCATGGGCGCGATCTGGGACATCAACTCCTTCGACCAGTGGGGCGTGGAGCTCGGCAAGGCGCTCGCCACGCGGCTGCTCCCCGTCGTCGCCGACGGCGCGCCGGCCGAGGCGCTCGATCCCTCCACGCGCGGGCTCGTCGAGCGCTACCGGACGCTCAGGGAGGAAGA
The DNA here is from genome assembly GCA_964566475.1 of uncultured Propylenella sp. Classification (GTDB taxonomy): domain Bacteria; phylum Pseudomonadota; class Alphaproteobacteria; order Rhizobiales; family Afifellaceae; genus DASWJZ01. The sequence continues at coordinate 21,329 of CAZMJQ010000318.1, forward strand.
CGGCGAGTAGATGTGCGTCTGCGGCACGTCAGGCGGCATCGTCCCCACCGCAATCGCCTTCAGCACCGCCGACCAGCACCGCTCCGAGCCGCCTGACGCATCAGATTGCGCCGAGCGTCCAGGAAACGAGGTCGGCAGCAGCCTTGCCGAAGGCTTCGTCGAACGCATGCGCGGCGGCTGCCGGCTCCATCGCCTGGAACGGCGCAGTTGCCTGGAAGCGCCGCGCGGCGATCATCTCGCCGCCGCCGTTCACTATCTTGGCGCTGAAATGAATTTCGGCGGCGGTCTCAGGCGCGGTCGCGATGCGGAAGGCGCGTATGTCGATCAGCAGCGAATGGTCGGCGGCAAGGCCCTGCATGTCGCTGCCAACACCGGAGAAGCCGGCGTTCTCGAAGCTCCGGATGATCGCCGACTGGAGGAGCCGCGGGGTGCTGTCGCTCCACATCGCCCCCTCGAAGGCCGCCGTCTCGCCGCCGTCGGACTGCATCAGGAACTGCTGCGTGTCGTGGGCGAGCGGCACGGTCGGCAGGCTCACGGTCAGCTGCGTCGCGGGAAGCGTTGCGATCTCGATGTCGGCCGGCGTCAAGTCATAGATGACCGGCGACCCGACGCCTCCCCTCCCTCCGGCCAGACGCGAAAGTCCGGCCAGGATGTCGTCGACGCTGTCGGCATTGCGCGCCAGCGCCTCGGAAAACGCATCGAGGTTCTGCAGTGTGTTCCGGAGCGGCTCGGAATTCTCGCCGAGCATGGAATCGATCCGCGCGAACGCCTCGCGCGCCGCCTCGGTCCAATCGACCGTGGCGCCTTCGCCGGCGACCAGCAGCGGCGGCTCGCTGCCTGTGCCCTCGGCGAGCGGCGCATCCGGCGATCCGCCCGTCAGCGCGATCTCCGGAACGCCGGTCAGCCCGCCGAAGACCAGCCCCACTTCCGTGTCGCCGCGCACCGGCGTGTCGTTGCGGACGGCGATCGTCACGACGACCTGCCGCGGATTCCGCGCATCGAGCCAGAGGTCGGTCACCTCGCCAACGCGGATTCCGTTGAACTGCACGGCCGAGCCGAGCAGCAGCCCGGAGACCGAGTGGTCGAAGCGGATGCGGTAGCTCGTCCGGTCGCCCAGCCCCCCGACAGTGTTCAGCCAGTAGACGAACCCGAAACCCGCAACGATGACCGCGAGCAGGAACAGACCGACCAGCACGTAGCGCGCGCGGATTTCCATCAATGAATCCCCACGTTGATTGAGACCGGAGCGGCGTCGTGCAGCGCACGCTTGCCGCGGAAATAGGACCGCACCCACGGGTGCTCGGAACGAAGCATGGCCTCCATCGGCCCGTCGGCGACGATCCTGCCGTCGGCCAGCGCCGCGATGCGGCTGCACGCCGTGCGCAGCGTGTCGAGGTCGTGCGTCACCATGAAGACGGTGAGGCCCAGCGTCTGCTGCAGCGTCTGGATGAGCGTATCGAAGTCGCCGGCGGTGATCGGGTCGAGGCCCGATGTGGGCTCGTCCAGAAAGACGATCTCCGGGTCGAGGGCGAGCGCGCGCGCCAGCGCCGCGCGCTTGGTCATGCCGCCCGACAGCTCCGATGGAAGCTTCTCGGCGTCCCGCGGCGTGAGCCCGACCATCTCCAGCTTCGCCGTCGCCACTTCCGCCATGAGCGTCTCGGAGAGATCGAGATATTCCCGCATCGGGAACTCCACGTTCTGCCGGACCGTAAGCGAAGAAAACAGCGCCCCCTGCTGATAGAGGACGCCCCAGCGCCGCTCGACCGCGCGGCGCTCCCGGTCGCCGGCGCTGTCCAGGTCGACGCCGAACACCTCGATCGTCCCCTGCCGTTTCGGAATGAGGCCGATGATGGTGCGCATGAGCACCGACTTGCCGCTTCCCGAGCCGCCGACGAGACCGAGGATCTCTCCGCGCCGCACGTCCAGCGACAGGTGGTCGAGCACGACGTGACGGCGAAAGCCGACCACGAGGTCGCGCACCCGGATGACCGTTTCGCCTGCCGAGTCGGCCACGCGTCACATCCCGATCGAGGCGAAGAAAATGGCGAACAGCCCGTCGAGCACGATGACGAGGAAGATCGACTTCACGACTGAGGTCGTCGTCTTGAGGCCGAGCGACTCCGCGCTTCCCCCGACGCGCAGGCCTTCGGTGGCCGCCACCACGCCGATCGCCAGCGCCATGAAAGGTGCCTTGATCATCCCGACCTGGAAATGCGTGACGGAGATGGCGTCCTTCAGCCGGGCGACGTAGACGTCCGGGCTCATTCCGCCGTAGAGCCAGGCCACCAGTCCGCCGCCGTAGAGCGC
>CAZMJQ010000319.1:0-8565 GCA_964566475.1 uncultured Propylenella sp.
TCGGCACCATCATGCTGAAGCAGATGGAGGGCATCCGGCCGCTCCGCTTCCAGGCCTGGGTCGGCTTCTCATCGACAATTGCGCTGCTTGCCGCCTCGCCGGCCTTCGAGGAGAACCAGATATCCTCTGCGATGAACGCCGGCTGGCCGCTCATCGCCGCCACGCTCTACTCCGGGCTGGTCGTCTCGGTCTTCGCGCATACCGCATATTACGGCTTCATCCAGCGCTACGAGGCGAACCTGATTGCGCCGCTCACCCTTATGGGGCCGATCTTTACGATCGTGCTCGGCATCTGGCTGACCGGCGACCATTTTGGCTGGCGCATGGCATTCGGCACGGCGCTCGCGCTCGCGGGCGTCTTCATCATAGCGGTGCGTCCGAACGCGACGCTCGGGCGGAAGGTGCTCTTTCGGAATCGCCTCTAGCGCCCGCGATACGTGGGTTCAGGCGTCCGCAGCCTCGGCCGCGAGGATTGCGGCGAGGCCCTCGTGGTACGTCGGATAAGCGAGGGAGACGCCAAGCTCACGCCTGATCTTGTCGTTCCGGACGCGCTTGCTCTCGCCGTAGAAGCTTCGCGCCATCGGCGTCAGCCCGGCCTCCTCGAACGGGACTTCCGGTGGTGCCGGGACCCCGAGCAGCCCCGCCGCGTAGGCAATTACATCCTGCGGAGGCGCGGGCTCGTCATCAGCGCCGTTGAAGATGCCGCCGGCACGCCTGTCGAAAGCCGCTTCCACGATGGCCGCGATGTCGTCGACATGGATGCGGTTGAAGACCTGCCCCGACTTGACGATGCGTCGCGCCGTACCGCGCCTGATTTTCTCGAACGGCCCGCGGCCCGGACCGTATATCCCGGCTAGGCGGAGGATGGCGACGGGAGCGCCGGTCTCCGCGCCGAAGCCTCGCCAGGCCGCCTCCGCCTCGAGGCGGCGGCGCGCACGGGCCGACACAGGCCGACATTGGCTCTCCTCGTCTACCCACGCGCCGCCGTGGTCGCCGTAGACGCCGACGGTGGAGAGGTAGACAAGCGCGGGGGGCTTGAGCGCGGCGAGATCGCGGCGATGGTAGAGCAGGACCGGATCGCCCGCCTCGCCGGGTGGGATCGAGACGAGCACGCGATCGGCACAAGAAAGCGCCGCGGCAACCGTCTCCTGCCCGCAGTGCCCGTCGAACAGGACCGGCTCCACTCCGAGCGCCGCGATGTCCGGCAGCTTCTCCGGCTCGCGCGTCGTGCCCCACGCCGCCTCCAGACGCGGCGCAAGGCGCCTTGCGACAGCACGGGCCGAATAGCCGAAGCCGAAGGCGAAGAGTCGCATTCACTTCTTTCTCGGCATCAGCGTGAGCGGTTTGATCCTTCGGCCCGCGGCGGAATCGGCGATCAGCGTGGCGAGCCGCCGTTGCCGCGTGTCCTCCCGCTTGGCGCTCACCACCCACCAGATCGCCGGCCGGCGATAGGACGGCGGCATGGCCGAGAAGGCCTCCCAGGCTTTCTTGTTGGCGCGAAACGCCTGTTCCTGTTCAGGCGCGAGGGCGGCATCCCGGTTTTCGCCCGAGTAGCGCTTCTGCCGCTCCGGGTCGCGCGCCTCGTAGGCGGCAAGCCCGGCCGCATGCATCCGGCCGGCCGCCTTCATCTCCTCCACGCGCTTGATGTTGATGGCGCTCCAGATGCTTTTCGCCCGGCGGGGCGTGAAGCGGAGTTGCCATGTTGTCTCGCCGCCGCGCGCCAGCCCGTCGATCCATCCGAAGCAGAGCGCTTCGTCCAGGGCCTCCCTGTGCGTGACGCCGGTCTTGTCGGAGGACGCCTTGTGAAAGCCGACGACGAGTTCGCGTGCGGTAGCGTGGTTCTTCTCCAGCCATCTCCGCAGCGCGGCGGCATCCTCGAAGAATCGCGGCTCCGCGCTCATCGGGCGGAGGACTCGGAATCTGGCCCGCGCTCGCGGACGATGAGGCGGTCCACTTCCAGCGTGCCGACCGAGAGGTCCTCGATGCGTGCACGCTTTACGGCGAGCCTGTTGATTGCGAGCGCTCCGATGACCAGCGCACCGATCGCCAGCGATCCGAGTGCCAGCGCGCCGACGGCGCCGGCGCCGAGCGCGCCGCGCCTGAGGGCGATCTCGCGGCTCTGATGCCTGAGCGCCGGAAGCGCCACGCGATGTCCTGCAATGTCCCAGCGTCGCCTCATGACAGACCCTTTCCGGCAGCCTCCATCCACTCCCTGCGAACGTCGGGATCGCGCTCTCGTTCCAGCCGCCCGGCGGCCTCTTTCCGTGCGCGCCCGGGCGTCAGCCGCTGCAGCGCCCAGACGGCCGCGCCGCGTACCTCCGGCTGCAGGTCGTCGAGCAGGCCTGCGGCCTCGTGCGCGAGGCGAGGGTCGTCGGAGTTCCCGATCGCGATCAGCACGTTCCGGACGAAGCGGCCCCGGCCGATGCGCTTGACCGGCGAGCCTCTGAAATGCCGGCGGAAGGATGCGTCGTCGAGCCGGACGAGCTCCGCCAGCCTCGGCGCATTGAGGTCTTCGCGCGCCGTCAGCTTCGCCTGCCGCCCCTTCTCGGCGAACTTGTTCCACGGGCAGACCGCGAGGCAGTCGTCGCACCCGAAGATGCGGTTGCCCATCGCGGCACGGAGATCGCGCGGGATCGGCCCCTTGTGCTCGATCGTCAGGTAGGAGATGCAGCGGCGCGCATCGAGGCGGTAGGGCGCGGGAAACGCGCTGGTCGGGCAGATGTCGAGGCAGGCGCGGCACGAGCCGCAATGGTCGGCCTCTGCGCTGTCCGGCGGAAGCGCGGCGTCGGTGAAGATGGCGCCGAGGAAGAGCCACGATCCGAATTCGCGGCTGACGAGATTGGTGTGCTTGCCCTGCCAGCCGATGCCCGCGGCCTCGGCGAGCGGCTTCTCCATCACCGGCGCTGTGTCCACGAACACCTTCACGTCCGCTCCGGCGCGCGCTGCGAACTGCGACGCCACGCGCTTCAGCGCGCCCTTGATGAGGTCGTGGTAGTCGCGGTTGCGCGCATAGACGGAGATCGTCGCCGCCTGCCGGTCGGCGAGCGTCGCCAGCGGGTCGCCGTCCGGCCCGTAGTTCATGCCGAGCATGACGACGGAGCGCACCTCGGGCCAAAGCGCCGGCGGGCTGCCGCGCCGTTCGGCCGTGTCGGCGAGCCAGTCCATTGTGCCGTGATGACCGTCGGCAATGGCGATGCGGAGGCGGCCCGCTGCCTCGGGTATTGCATCGGGGCTGGTGACGCCGATGGCGTCAAAGCCTTCCGACCGGGCGAGCTCCTCAACGAGCCCGCGCAGTGCTTCCGGCGTCAGAAGTCGAGCTTTTCGTAGTGGTCGGGCGGCGTGTGGCCGCGCACCGTTTCGGCCCGGAGCGGCCGAAACGCGGGGCGCGACTTCATCCGCATGTACCAGTCCTTCGCTTCGGGGGCGTCCTGCCATGGAACCTCGCCCAAATAGTCGGCCACCGACAGCGCCGCGGATGCGGCGAGGTCGGCGTAGCTCATCCTGTCCCCGGCCAGCCAGTTATTCGCGGAGATCAGATGCCCAATATAGCGAAGATGGGTACGGATGTTGGCGCGTGCAGCCCTCAGAAGCGTGGAATCGGGCGGGCCGCCGCTGACTCCGGCCTTGCTCTTTTCGCGCTTCACCACCTTCTCCTCGACCAGGTAGGCGGTGACCTCCTCGTCGAACTTGTGCACGAACCAGTCGGTCAGCCGCCGCACCTCGGCGCGCTGGTCGGCATTGGCCGGAAGGAGACGCCGCTCGTTGAGGGCGAAGCCGCGCGTCTCGTCGAGATATTCCGATACCGCCCAGGCACCGACGATCGGCGGCCCGTCGTGCTCGACCAGCACTGGAAGCGTGGCGGCGGGGTTCATGACGAGGAACTCCTGCCGCCGCTCCCAGAGCCGCTCCTCCACCAGCTCCGGCGTCGCCTCGCATTCCGCCAGGACGAGGCGGATGAATCGCGACGGGGCAGAGAGCGGGTAGTGAAACAGCCGGATCATGGGGTCACAGGAATGGTTGCGGAAACGGCCGGCGGGCGAGGGCGGGGCGGCGGATCGAGCCGGCAGAAGATGCTAAGTCCCCGTCAGGACCACGCGATTCGGGCAAAGGCAGGGCGGGATGACCGGTGCGGAGGCGTTGGAGGCAGTTCTTCTCGGGTTTGTGGAGGGGCTTACGGAGTTCATTCCGGTGTCCTCCACGGGGCACCTCCTGCTCGCGGGGCATTTTCTGGGCTTCGAGTCGGAGGGTAAGACGTTCGAGGTCCTCATCCAGCTCGGAGCGGTGCTTGCCGTGCTTTCCGTCTATTTCGGCCGCCTGTGGCGCGTTGCCGTGGCGCTCCCGAGCGATGCGGACGCGCGGCGCTTCGTGGTGGCGATCCTCGTCGCCTTCCTGCCGGCGGCCGTGGTCGGCGCCCTCTCGCACGGGATCATAAAGGAGGTGCTGTTCGAGTCGCCGGCGCTCATCTGCGTCATGCTCATTGTCGGCGGAATTGCGCTGTGGGTGATCGATCGGATGGACCTGCGCCCCGTTCACGACGACGCAATGCGCTATCCGGTCGGCTTGGCTTTCAAGATCGGGCTGTTTCAGTGCCTGGCGCTCGTGCCGGGCGTGTCGCGGTCCGGCGCGACGATCGCGGGGGCGCTGCTCATGGGCTGCAGCAAGCGGTCGGCGGCCGAGTTCTCGTTCTTCCTCGCCATGCCCACGATGGCCGGTGCGTTCGCCTACGACCTCTTTCAGAACCACCATCTTCTCTCCTTCGACGATGCGATGCTGATCGTGGTTGGCTTCGTCGCGGCCTTCGTGGCAGCCGTGGTGGTCGTGCGGACGCTGCTCGAGTTCGTTTCCCGCCACGGCTTTACGCCGTTCGCGTACTGGCGCGTCATCGTCGGCACCCTTGGCCTCATCGGACTGTGGGCCCTCGGCTGACGTCTCAAGCGCCGACCTGGGTGAACTGCCCGTGCTGTCGAAACCGCGTGAGATATCCCGGAAGGATCACTTCCATCGCGGTCGGCTCGATTCCGAGGCCTGAAAGCGTCCGGTTTTCGCGCTCCGCTTCCTCCGAGACGACGTTGTCGAACCTGAGCATGCGCACCTGGTCGCGCGTCAACGGCTGGCCGGGCAGGAACTCCCCGACCTGTCCCATCAGCCGTGCCACCGGCCAGGGGACCGGCACGAGGATGCGCCGTCGCCTCGTGACCTGGAGCATGCGCTCCATGCACTGGCGGAAGGTCAGCACCTCCGGCCCGCCGAGCTCGTAGATGGTTCCGGCGGTCGCGCTGCCGTCGACCGCGCGTGCGATCGCCTCTCCGACGTCGCCGGCATAGACCGGCTGGAACTTCGTGCGCCCGCCGCCGATCAGCGGCAGCGCCGGCGAGAGGCGCGCCATGCCGGCGAAGCGGTTGAAGAAGTGGTCCTCCGGCCCGAACACGATGGACGGCCGCATGATGACCGCTTCGGGAAAGCTCTCCAGCAGCCCGGCCTCGCCCTCCGCCTTGGAGCGGACGTAGCCGATGGTGGAGGGATTGTCGGCGCCGATCGCCGAAATGTGCACCACGTGCGCCACGCCCGCCGCCCGCGCCGCCTCGCCGATGGCGCGCGGGCCGAAGGCCTGCACCGCGTCGAAGGTCTGCCGCCCGGATTGCGCCAGGATGCCGACGAGGTTGACGACCGCATCCGCGCCCTCCACGGCACGGTCGATCGACCAGCGATAGCGGAGATTGGCCTGGATCGGCTTGATCTGCCCCACCATGCCGAGCGGCTGCACGTGGCCGGCGAGGTCCGGCCGCCTGACGGCCACCCGGATCCGGTAGCCGCGCCTGACGAGCGCCTGCACCACGTACCGTCCGATGAACCCGGAGCCGCCGAAGACGGTGACGAGCTTGGCGGAGGATCGCGGCGCTTCCATCAAGGACTCCTGCGGGGTTTTGCGGGCCCGTGACCTTTATCGCGCCCCCCGCCGGGTGTGAAGTGCGGGCAGCCGCGGCAATCAGTGGGCCGGAATGCGCGGCAGGAGCAGGCGGCTCCGGTGCGGGCCGCCCGTATGGATCGTGCTCGTGCCGACGAAGGTCTCCGGCGGGCGGTCGGCCAGGTCGGTGTGTGCAGGAAGAGGCCGGAGCCCTTCATCGGCCCGGTAGCGTCGGGTCGCTCGAAGTCCCCTCGAAGTCCCTGCCTCTGTGGCGATCGAGACAAGGAAATGCTAGCGAAGGCGCAATGGAGACAACGCCCGTCGATCTGCAATTCCTCTCCCGCCAGATTCAGCGGCTGACGTCCGACGTGGCCAGCCTGCGGGACGATATGCAGATCCTCACTTCGATTGTGCTGCGGCAGGACGGCACCATGACGGCACTGCTGCAGGAGACGCGCGCGACTGACGCCAGATACAACGGATGAATGAGCGCATCCGTGCGTTGGAAGGCGTGGATACGCAATAGTCGTCATCTCAGCCGGCGCAGCGCCTCGTAGATCATCAGCCCGGTAGAGACCGCGAGGTTGAGCGAATCCGCGCGCCCGCGCATCGGGATGCGTGCGATCTCATCGCAGGCGGATGTGAGCGTCTCTGTCAGGCCCTGCTGCTCGTTGCCCATGAGGAGGATGAGGGGCGGCGTATAGTCCGCCTCGCGGTAGTCCACCGCGCCGGTGGTGAGATGCGTGCCCACGAGCCGCGCGCCATGGCGCTTCGCCTGCGCGACGAGCGCGGCTTCGCTCATCTTCGCGATCGGTACGTAGAAGACGGAGCCCATGGTGGCGCGCACCGCCTCCAGCGCGAACGGGTCGCAGGAGGCGCCGACGAGCGCCACGCCGGCGAGACCGGCGGCATCCGCGGTTCGCACGATCGTTCCGAGATTGCCGGGGTCGCGCACGCGGTCGAGCGCCACCCAGATGCCCTCGCGGCCCACGGATGCCTCCGGCGCGAAGCGCTGGCGGAACACGCCAATCACGTTCTGCGGGTTGTCGCGCCGTGCGATCTTCTCCAGCACCGGCGCGGAGACCTCCAGCACCGCTCCGCCGGACGCCTTCGCCGCGGCGGCGAGCGCGCCGATCGACGGCTCGCCGGCGAGCGTTGCGGCAGAGGCAAGGGTGTGGACCGGCCAGCCCCCGTCGATTGCGTCGCGCGCGAGCTTCTGGCCCTCGGCGATGAAGAGCCCGGTCTCGTCGCGGTGCTTCTTCAGGTGCAGCGCCCGGATGTCCTTCACCAGCGGATTGGCGAGGCTCGTGACCTTCCTGAAGACCCCGGCGTGGGGACGCTCCGCACTCATGCGCCGCTCCGGCGGCAGAAGAGCGAGGTGGCAAGCAGCCGTCCGCTCTCCTCCTCGAGGGCCAGCTCACCGGCCTCCACGCCCGGCCCGAGGACGTCCTCCGATACGCGCTGCAAGGAGAGGAACGAGGCGCGGATCGCGTATGCCGTGAGGATGAGGAAGCCGTCCGGCTTCAGGATGTCGCGGCAGAGCGTCAGCATCTCCGGCAGGTTGCGGAAGAGGTCCCACACCTCGTTCTTCGGCCCGCGGCCGAATTTCGGCGGGTCGAGCAGAATGCCGTCGTAGCGGCGGCCACGCCGCACCTCGCGCGCGGCGAACTTCACCGCGTCGTCGACGATCCAGCGGATCGGCCTGTCCTCAAGCCCCGACAGCGCCTGGTTCTCGCGCGCCCAGGCGATCGCCTTCTTCGAGGCGTCGACGTGCGTCACCTCGGCGCCGGCCTCCGCGGCGATGAGCGAGGCAAGGCCGGTGTAGCCGAAGAGGTTGAGAAGCGTCGGGCTCACCCGCGCCGCCAGCCGCTCGCGCATCCAGGCCCAATGCGCCTCCTGCTCGGGGAAGGCGCCGACATGGCGGAAGGAGGTGAAGCGGCAGGAGAAGCGGATCTTTCCGTGGCGGCAGGGCCAGGACTCTTCGAGACCAGACCGCCGTTTCCAGCGGCCGGCGCCTTCCTCGTCGGTGTCGCCGGTGAAAACGGCATCCGCGGCGCCCCACGCTGTCTCGTCGAGACGCGGCGACCACATGGCCTGCTCCTCGGGGCGGACCAGCGTCAGCGCGCCGAAGCGCTCCAGCTTCCGCCCGTTGCCGGAATCGAGGAGCGAGTAGCCGTCGAGTCCCCTGGTGGTGAGAATGAGCGGCCGAGCGCTCATGCGGCCTTGGTCTGTTTCAGCGCTTCCAGGTCGAGCCGCGTCAGGATTTCGCGGTCCGCAGCGGCGATGAAATGCGGGTTCTCGAAGTCGCGCATGCCCGGGACGCCGGTCTTGCCGTAACGGAGCGGCGCGCCGTCGAGCGTCACGACCGTGCCGCCGGCCGCGCGGAGAATGGCGTCTGCGGCGGCTGTGTCCCACTCCATCGTGGGACCGAGCCGGGGATAGAAGTCCGCCGTGCCGTCGGCCAGCAGGCAGAACTTCAGCGACGAGCCGATGGAGGTGGTCTCACACGCCGCGGCCTGCCTCAGCGCCTCCTCCGTGGCGGGGGTCATGTGCGAGCGGCTTGCTACGGCCACGGGGGAGGGGTTCGCGCGGCGCACCGCGATGGGCTCCCAGCCGTGCACGGCGTCGAGGCTTTCGTCCGTGCGGCCCTTCCAGGCGCC
>CAZMJQ010000320.1:0-6123 GCA_964566475.1 uncultured Propylenella sp.
ATGGCAGGCGGCGAAGCGGGGCGCGGCAGTTCCGCCTTCCAGGCGGCGCAGTTCCGGCCGCTCCGCGGCGCAGCGCGGAACGGCGACGGGGCAGCGCGGGTGGAAGTGGCAGCCGCTCGGCGGATCGAGCGGCGACGGCAGCTCGCCGCGCACCGCGGCAAATCGGCGCTTCACCGGCTCCAGCCGCGGCACTTCCTCGAGAAGGGCGCGCGTATAGGGGTGCCTGGGATCGGAGAAGATCGCGTCCGTATCGGCAAGCTCCACCACGCGGCCGAGATACATCACCGCGATCCTGTCGGAGATGTGCTCCACCACGCCGAGATCGTGGCTGACGAAGACATAGGTGAGGCCCATCTCCGCCCGCAGCTTCATGAAGAGGTTGAGAATCTGCGCCTGGATCGAGACGTCGAGGGAGGCCGTCGATTCGTCGCACACAAGCACCGACGGCTTTACCGCGAGCGCCCGCGCGATCGCGATGCGCGCGCGCTGCCCGCCCGAGAACTGGTGCGCGTAAAGGCGGCGCGTGTCGGGGTCGAGACCGACCCGCTCCATGAGATCGGCGACGTAACGCTCCTTTTCGCGTACCGTGACGAGGCCGTGTGCGACAGGCGCTTCGCCGATGATGTCGACGACCCGGGCGCGCGGGTTGAGCGAGGCCATCGGGTCCTGGAAGACCATCTGCACGCCGAGGCTCGCGGCGCGGCGCTCGGGCTCCGGAGCGGTCGCCAGGTCCGCCCCGTTCACCCGCACGGTGCCGGCGGTAGGCTTGAGGATGCCGGCGATCATGCGGGCGAGGGTCGACTTCCCGCAGCCCGACTCGCCGACGACGCCCAGGACCTCGCCGGGCGCGACGGCGAGGCTGACGTGATCGACGGCCCGCACCACCTTGCTCGGGCCGGCGCGGCCCGCGACCCAGCCGGCAAGCCGCTCGGCGTAGTCGGCCTGCCTGGAGAAGTCGCGGCAGACACCGTCGAGGACGACGATCGGCTCGCTCATGCGGGAAGCGTCTCGCGCACGCGCACGCGCACGGCCTCGGAGAGCGGGTGGTGGCAGCGCACCTGCCTTTCGCCAAAGTGCGTGGGATCGGGCATCGTGCGGCCGCACAGCGCATCGGCATGGTCGCAGCGCGGATGGAACGGGCAGCCGGGCGGCACCGCCGCCAGCGAGGGCATGGCGCCGCGGATCTGCGCAAGCGGCACGCCGCGGCGGTTGCGCGAGGGGACGGACGCGATGAGCCCGGCCGTATAGGGGTGCGCCGGCTCGACGAGGATGTCGGCGACCGAGCCGGTCTCCACGATGCGTCCGGCGTACATCACGGCGACGCGGTCCGCGAGGCCGGAGACCACCGACAGGTCGTGCGATATCCAGACGAGAGCGGTGCCCTGCTCGGCGGCGAGCTTCTGCACCTCCGACAGGACCTGCGCCTGGATGGTGACGTCGAGCGCGGTCGTCGGCTCGTCCGCGATCAGCACGGCGGGACGATGAAGAAGCGAGATGGCGATCGCCAGCCGCTGCCGCATCCCGCCGGAGAACTGGTGCGGATAGGCCGTCAGGCGCTCGGCCGGAGAGGGAATGCCGACCGCCTGAAGCGCGCTCACCGCCCGTGCCCGCGCCGCCTTGCGCGACAGGCGCTCATGCGCGCGCAGCGCCTCAATCATCTGCGTATCGACCCGCAGCACCGGGTTGAGCGTCGTGGAAGGGTCCTGGAAGATCATCGAGATGTCGCGGCCGCGCAGCTTGCGCATCTCCCGGTCCGGCAGGCCGACGAGCTCGGTGCCGCAAAGGCGGACCGAGCCGGAGGCAATGCGGCCGGAGGCGTCGAGAAGCCCCATCACAGCGAGCCCCGTCACCGACTTCCCCGACCCCGATTCACCGACGAGCCCCAGGACCTCTCCGCGTTCGAGGCTGAAGGAGACGCCATGCACGGCCGTCAGCTGCGCATCGCGCGTTCGGAACGTGATCGTGAGGTCGCGGACGCTGAGCGCCGGCTCGCTCATCTGTTGAGCCTCGGGTTGAGGATCACGCGCAGCCGATCGCCCACGAGATTGATCGCCACGATCAGGACCACCAGCGCGACGCCGGGGAAGGTCGAGATCCAGTACTTGCCGGAGAGGAGGTAGCTGTATCCGGTGGAGATCAGCATGCCGAGCGAAGGCTCGGTAACGGGCACGCCCACGCCGAGGAAGGACAGCGACGATTCCAGCACGATCGCATGCGCCACCTGCACCGTGGCCACCACGATGAGCGGGGGCAGGCAGTTCGGCAGGAGATGATTGAACAGGATGCGCCGCGTGGAGAGCTCCAGCGAGGTCGCGGCGGCGACGTAGTCCTTGTTCTTCTCCACCAGCGCGGAGCCGCGCACGGTACGGGCATAATAAGCCCATTGCACGGCCACGAGCGCGAGGATCACCTTGTCGACGCCGCGGCCGAAGGCGGCGAGCAGAACCAGGGCGATGAGGATCGAGGGAAAGGAGAGCTGGAGGTCGACGATGCGCATGATGATCGCATCGACGCGGCGCCCGAAGAACGCCGCCGCCACCCCCACGGTAGAGCCGACGATGGAGGCCACGAGCACCGAGATCACGCCGACGCCGAGCGAGATGCGCAGGCCGTAGATGATCGCGGAGAGCATGTCGCGGCCCTGATCGTCGGTGCCGAGCCATGCCGTGGCGCCGTTGCCGAGCGCCGCGCCCGGCGGCAGCATGTTGTCCATGATGTCGAGCTGCATCAGGTCGTAGGGGTTTTGCGCGGTGACCCACGGCGCGAAGACGGCGAGAAGCACGGCGACGGCGAGGAAGGCGAAACCGATGGCGGCGCCCGGCGCTGCGAACAAATCCCCAATGCGCTGCCTGAGCAGGCTTGCCGGCCGTCGCGGCGTCTCGTCCGCAGCCGTCAGAACGGACCGGTCTACCGCGCTGTCGCTCATGTCGCGGCCTCATCGGTTAGGCGGATGCGCGGATCCAGCGCAGCGTAGATCAGGTCCACCACGAAGTTCACGACGACGAAGATAAGCGTGGTGGTCAGGAGGTAGACGACGATCATGGGCCGGTCGAGCCGGTTGATGGAGTCGATCAGAAGCTTGCCCATCCCGGGATAGGCGAAGACGCTCTCCACCACGACGGCGAAAGCAATCAGCGCCCCGAACTCCATCCCCATGATGGTGACCACCGGGATGAGGATGTTCTTCAGGACGTGGACGCAGACGACCCGCGACGGGCTCAGGCCCTTCGCCCGCGCGAAGCGAATGAAGTCCTGCGCCATCACCTCGCGCGTGCCGGCCTCGCAGACGCGCACGACCAGAGCGGCCTTGTAGAGCGCCAGCGTGAAGGCCGGCAGGATCATGTGACGCAGCCCGTCGAGCGTGAGGAAGGCGAGCTCTATGCCGAAGATGCTCTCCGTGTCGCCGCGCCCGCCCGACGGCAGAATTCGGAACTGCACGGCGAAAACGAGAATGAGCATCAGCCCGATCCAGAAGTTGGGCAGCGAGAAGCCGAGGATCGAGCCCGACATGATCGTGCGGCCGACGGCTGAATCGGGCCGCAAGCCGGCAAGGACGCCCAGAGGGACGCCGAGGGCGAGCGAGAGGATCAACGCCATCACCGCAAGCTCCAGCGTGGCGGGCAGGCGATCCAGGATCACGTCGGTCGCCGGCAGGCCGTAGACGAAGGAGCGGCCGAGGTCTCCCTGTACGGCGTTCCACAGGAACAGCGCGTATTGCTCGTAGAGCGGCCGGTCGAAGCCGAGCTGCCGGACTATGGCCGCGCGCTCCGCCTGATTGGCATCGGGGCTTATCAGCGAGTCGACCGGGTTGCCGATCGCGTAGACCGCAACGAAAACGAGCAGCGACATCGCGAAGAGGATGAGGAGCGATTGCCCGACGCGTCGAATGAGGTAGGCGAACAAGAGGCCTCCTTTGCAGGACGGCGCCGGCGCATCGCACGGCCGCTTGCCGACCCCCGCAAGACCAGGGCGGCGTGCGAGGCCGTTGCGGGCGGCGATGCGCTCGCCTTGGCGTCGCTGACTCGTTGCCTCGCCCTCTCTGCAACGCAAGCGCGAGCAGACCGCTCACTCGCGCCGACCGTTCCCGAAGCTACGTGCAGCGTCCGACGATCCTGAGTCCGAGGAGCACAGGTTAGGCCGACGCCTGCAAATGGTTCAAGTCTAAATTATTTGTTGAAGCCGCTGTGCTCTGGCGACAGTATGCGTCTCCGACAAGCAGGAGGGCTTTCTCATGCGAACAGACCGGACTTTCCAATCGCTGTGCGGGGCAGCGGCATTTCTTGCGCTCGGGTCGCTCGCCGCGAGCGCCCAGGACCTAACCTACGCAATCAGCGCGCCGATCACGTCGACCGACCCGCACTTCCAGAACGCGACGCCCAACAATGCCGCGCTGGGGAACATCTTCGAGCCGCTCGTGGTCCTGACCGGCGACGGCCAGCTCATACCCGGCTTGGCGGAATCCTGGACCATATTCGACGACCTGACCTGGGAGCTCAAGCTTCGCGACGTGAAATTCCATGACGGGTCGCCGCTCACGGCCGAGGACGTGATCTACTCGCTGGAACGCCCCGGCAACATCGAGAGCCCGGCCCCGTTCACCACCTACACGAAGGCCATGACGGAGATGGAGGCCGTGGACGACAGGACGGTCCGGCTCAAGACCGCAACGCCCTATCCGCTGCTTACGCTCGATCTGTCGCGCGTCTACATCGTCAGAAAGGCCATCGCCGAGGCGAACGACACGCAGGCGATGAACCTCGGCAACGGCGTCATCGGCACCGGCCCCTACGAATTCGCCTCCTTCACCGCGGACGAGCAGCTCTCGCTCACGCGTAGCGACGATTACTGGGGCGACTCTCCTGCGTGGGAGAACGTGCGGATCCGCGTGATCGCCGACGATGCGGCCCGCACCACGGCGCTCCTGTCGGGAGGCGTCGATGCGATCGAGAACGTGCCGACCCCGGACGTCGAGCGGATGCGCGACGAGGACGGCATCAATTTCGAGTCCGGCAAATCGCAGCGCTTCGTGTTCCTGTTTCTTGACTCCGGCCGCGACGAGCCGCCCGGCGTCCTCGGCAATGACGGCGCGCCGCTTCCGGAGAACCCGTTCAAGGACGCGCGCGTGCGCCAGGCGGTCAACCTCGCGATCGATCGGCAGGCCATTGCCGAGCGCGTGATGATGGGCCTCGCCTATCCGTCCAACAATATCGTCTTCGACGGAGGCGAAGGATTCATCGCGGACCTGGAGAACCCGCCCTACGACCCCGAGAAGGCCAAGGCGCTCCTGGCGGAGGCCGGTTACGCGGACGGGTTCAGGATCACGATCGCCGCCCCCAACAACCGCCTGATCAACGACGAGAAGGTCGTGCAGGCGCTCGCGCAGATGCTGACGCGCATCGGCATCCGCACCGAGGTCGACGCCATGCCGTTCTCGGTCATTGCGAGCCGCGGGCAGACGGGCGATTTCGGCGTCTCGATGATGGGCTGGGGCAGCACCACGGAAGCCTCGACGCCGATCCGCCAGATGATCGCCTGCAAGGACGCAGACAAGGGCTGGGGCGCGGTCAACTGGGGCAATTACTGCAACGAGGCGGCGGATGCCCTTCTTACCGAGGCGCTCGCGACCGTCGACACGGCCGCGCGCACGAAGATCCTGGAGGAGGCCGTCGGCATGCTGATGGAAGACGTCGCGATCGTGCCGCTCTACTTCCAGGGCTCGACCTGGGCCGCGCGCGAGGGAATCGACATCACGCCGCGTTCCGACGAGCGCACGTCGCCCGATATGTTCTCGCCGGCGGGGTGACGCAGGGATAGCCAAATCAGACCCAGCCTGGTCCGCCAGGCTGGGGCAGTCATTGCCAGATGTTCACCGTCGCCAGAATGCGCATGAGGTGATCGGAGACGAGGGCCTCGGCCTTCTTCGCCTTCCGCTCGGATATGGCGTCGACGATCTCCTGCAGTTCCTTGTGCGTCTGCACGCGCACGGGGTCGGGGGCCGGCGCCTCCATGTCCTTCCCGTCGAACGCCACGGCGCGCCTGTCGGCGAGGATATTGTCCATGATCTGCGCCAGGAACCTGTTCTTCGTGGCGGCGAAGATCTGCGCGTGCAGCGCGTAGATGTGC
>CAZMJQ010000321.1:0-4581 GCA_964566475.1 uncultured Propylenella sp.
AACCAGAAGCTTGTGCATGTCGTTCCTCGGCGATCCGCGGCGGCGTTGGGCGCGGGAGATTCCGCTCCCTGTTTGGCATCGAGAAGCTTGAGGCTAGCCCATATCGCGCTGGTCGAAAATGATCCGAGCTTCTCTGCCGGACATCGCTCCCGCGGCGGCGTGGGGCGTCTCAAATGTGACGCTTGGGCTGAGGGCAGTACGGGGCGTCCGGGTTAAGAATCTGAATGCGTAGGGCGAACCTGACGCATTACCTTGCGGACGGTGGACGGTTTCCGCCACTCACGCCAGCCCAGTGCTGCGATATGCGCGTCAAATACCTTCCAGTCTATCTTCTGGTCCCGATGGAAAAAGTCGAAAAAAACTTCCGCAATTATGAGTGCGGCCGCCAATGGAGCAGAGAAGACCAGCAAGGTTTTGCCCAGCGCTTCGAACTGCGAGGAGATATCTGCTGCCCAACTCCAGTACCAGAACGCGAAGATCAAGAACATGATCAAGCCGCCTGCGACGGAAACAGTCACCGCCCAAAGCGCGCGCAAGACAAGATAATAGAGGTATGCACTCGCACGGCTCATGTTCCGTAGCTCCTGCAATGTGGTTCCGGGGCTGCCCCGAGTGCGCACAGCTCCGGCAACCGTCAGCTACGTCATCCGGCCGCATCATTGACGCGATGCGCGCCCAACCTGCCTACTTGCTCCGTGTCGGCGCAAAGGGTCTCCAGATCAACCAGAATGCGAGCGCCGCGAGCGCTCCTGAGATACCGCAAGCTATAGTGCTCGTTCCACCAGGCATGCTGGGAAATCGCAGGGAGACAGCGACCAGCGCGCCCAGCAGGAAGCCCACTGCCAGCACGAGCCACCAGCGGCCGGGCCGGAAGGGGCGAAGAAGAAGAAACGTCGGCAGCCCCAGGAGAGCTGTTGCCAAAGCCGAGAAGGGGTAAAAGACGAGGAACGAGCCAAGTATCGATCCGGCTCTATATGCTCCATCGAGCGGCCAAACGCTGGACAGCACCGCAGCAGGTATCACCGAGGCTATCAGAAGCCCAACAAACACTGCCTTAGCTTCGGCCATCAAGTCACGGTCAATTGCGGCTGCACTGCCTGCGCCACTAAGCATCTCGACCATACGATCGAAAGCTGACGGCTCCCACCCTCACTCCAAATTCAGCAGCCGCTCCAGATAATCCAGCTCGTATCTCGGCCTGAACCGTTCGCCCAGCCGGTTCCGGATCGCCTCCAGAATCCGCCGCGCGCGCTCCACGTCGATCTCGTCGGGCACCCTCACGCTCTCGCCGAGGTCCGGACCATCGTTGCGCTGCGGGCGGCCGAGCGGGTCGCGGTTGCCCATCGGGTTGCCGCCCAGCTGCTGGCCGCCCTGGCCCGGCTGGTTGGCATACATCTGCTGCATCATGCCCTGCAGGCCCTCGCGCAGCGCGTCGAGCGCCTCGCCCTGGTGGCCGTAGGCGTCGCCCGCCGCGCGGTCGCCGAGGGAGCGCGTGGCGTCGCCCATGGCGCGGCCGGCGCGGCCGAGCGCGCGGCCCATGCCTTCGCCCGGCTGCATGCCCTGGCCCTGGCCGTTCTGCCCCTGCTGGCCCTCGCCCTCGCCCTGCTCGCCTTGGCCTTGCTGGCCGCCCTGCATCTCTTCCATCAGCTCCTGCAGCCGCTGCGTCAGGTCGCCCTGGCCCTGCTGCAGCTGCTCCATCAGGCGCTCGAACTCCTCCTGCGTCAGCGGCCCTTGCTCGCCCTGCTGGCCCTGCTGCTCGCCCGGGCGGCGCCCCTGGTTGAGCTGGAACGTCTCGTCCATCAGCTGCTGCTGCTGGCGCATCATGTCCGCCAGCTCGTCCATCTGCCGCAGCATCTCCTGGTCCATCGGCGACATCTGGCCGGGCTGCGCCATCTGCAGGTTGTCGAGCATCCGCTGCAGCTGGCTGAGCAGCTCCTGCGCGGCGTCCATGTCGCCGAGCTGCGCGAGGCTCTCGATGCGGTCGAGCAGGTCCTGCAGGTCCTGGCCGGTCAGCTCCTGCATGTCCGACGGCATCTGCGGCATGTTCTCCATGCCGCGCGCGGCCATCTCCGCCATGTAGCTCTGCAAGAACTCCTGCATGGCCTGGCGCAGCTCGTCCATCAGCCGCGCGATCTCCTCCGGCGACGCGCCGTCCTGCAGCGCCTGCTCCAGCGCCTCGCGCGCCGCTTCCAGCCGCTCCTCGGCGTCGGACAGCTCGCCGTCCTCCACTGCGCGCGCCATCTGCCAGAGATAGTCGAGCACCGCGCGCAGCTCGTCGTCGGTGCGCGCGTTGATCGTGCGGTGGTAGCCGACGCGCAGGCCCAGATAGATGCCGGAATCCTTGATCTGGTCCGGCGCCAGCGTCAGCGCGTCGAGCGCGTTCGCCACCATCAGCCGCTCGTTGGCGTCAAGCGCCAGCTTCTGCCGCTGCTCCACCAGCGCACGCGCCAGCGGATTGTAGAAGGGGCGGGCAGGGAGCGTCATGCGGCCGCTGTCGGCGGGCCGCGCCTGCTGGCCGGCGGCGTCCTCCACCACGGCGTCCGCCTCGACCTCGAGGCCGGCGTAAGGGTGCTCCTCGAGCCGCGCATCGGCGCGCGCCGTGCCCTCGCGCGCCTGGCTGCGGTCGATGCGGAGCTGCGCCTGCGGCGTCTCCACCAGCGGGCGCGCGTCGTCCGCCGGCTCCTCGACCGGGCGGAACGTCACGCTGCCTTCCGTCACGCCGTAATCGTCCGTGACGGAGAACGTCATGTTGAACGAGCCGGAGCGGTTCACCGTCACCGGCCCGCGCTCGATGGTGGGCGGATGGTCCTCGATCACCGCGATCGGGTAGGCGGTCTCCCCGTCGGCGTGCGCGACGCCGACCGTGGCGTCGCGGTCGAGCACCGTGCCGTAGCGGCGGATCGCCTCCTCCGATTCGGCGAGGCGGCCCTCTTCCTCCGGCGCCAGCGCCGTGATCTCACCGTTGGCGTCCAGCGTCACCTGCGCCGGCTCGCGCGACACGACGCGCACGGTGAGCTTGCTGCCCTCCGGCACGCTCACCCGCTGGCTTGCCGCCTCGCCGGTCCGCCGCGACAGGAAAACCGGGGCCTGGCGCGTATAAGGCGGCGGGTCGATCCACGCGTCGATACGCGCCGCCACCGGCGCTGCCATCGCCTTCATCGGCGAGAACGCTTCCGTCAGCCGCGTCGTCCACTCGCCCCAGGCGACCGCGAAGGCGAGCGCCAGCAGCACCGGCATTGCGAAGCGCGCGCCGTTGCGGTCGCGCTCCGTCATCGCCGGCTGCGGGCGTCCGGCGCGCAGGTTCCTGAGCGAGGCGTAGAGGCTCTCCTGGTTGGCGCGCCACAGCGCCCGCGCCGCGATGTCGTCGGCGACGGGCGACATCGTGTCGGTCAGCCCGCGCGCCGGCCGGTGCGGCAGGCCGGACGTCAGCTCCACCCGGCGCATCGCCTCCATGCGGTCGGGCAGGCGGATGCGGACCAGCCGGACCGCGCCCCACAGAAGCGCCACGCCGAGGACCGCGAGCGTGCCGATCCTCAGCCAGTCGCCGCCGAGCCGCCAGTAGCCGAGCCACGACAGCGCCACATAGGCGCCGATGACGGAGAGGATGGGGACCGCCAGCGGCCATAGCCGCTCCCAGGTGATGGCAAGGCGCGCACGGCCGATCGCCCGCTCGAGGAGCAGGAGCTTGCTGTCGCCGCTGCGCGAGGCTCTCAGGGGCATCGAGTCATCATACACGCGTTCGGTTCAAGTAGCATCCACGCGCAGAATGGCCAGACAAAGGCGCGTGAGCCGCTGCAAGGACCGTGCCTCCGGCGCCGCCGGCGCGGCGCATAGGTCGGCTACGACGGCGGCTGGGACGCCTCGGTGCCCGTGTTGGAGAAGTCCGCAAGCGGCTCCCTGCCGGGCTTCAGGCTTTCAAGGTAATCCTCCGTGAAGTCCGTCTTGATCTCCGCCCACAGCGGAAAATGGTCGGAAATCTGCCAGGTGCTCCAGGTCCGGTAGGCGCGAAGGTCGGTCTTGCGCGGCTTGCCCGACTTGGTCTCCGTCGGCATCAGCGGTCGGTAGACCGGATGGTCGGCGTCGCGGAACACATAGCCGTCGAAGTTGAAGGCGCCCGCCGCCGCGATCTCCACCTCCTTCTCCTTCGTGCGGATGGCGATCTGGTCGTAGAAATGCCCGCCGCGCCCGGTCGGGTGGCGGATCTCCTCCGGCACCACGAAGCCGCCGCCGAGCAACTCCGCCATCAGCTCGTCCTCAGGGTCGAGGATGTTGAAGTCGCCGAGCAGGATGTAGGTCTCGCCGTCCTTCTTCTGCCGCTTCGCGAAGAAGTCGGCGATGTCGCCGATCTCGCGCTTGCGCCGCGCCGTGTCGGATGCCGTCCCGTAGTAGATATGGACGGTGCAGAGGTTGAACTTGAACCAGCCCGCCTGGAACGCCACCAGGAACGGCGTGCGGTTGAACTGCGGCGGCTCCTTGCCTCCCTTCGGCGGGATCACGATCTCACCGGCGAGATTGCGGAAGCGGATCTTGCGCGTGTCGTAGACGTAGGCGAGCCGCTCCATGTTGCCGCTCTGGTCGGTA
>CAZMJQ010000322.1:0-5142 GCA_964566475.1 uncultured Propylenella sp.
CGGCGACGTGCCCCTCGAGGAATCGATCGCCATCTACGAACGCGGCGAGGCGCTGAAGAAGCGCTGCGAGACGCTGCTCCGGCAGGCGGAGGAGCGCGTCGAGAAGATCCGCAGCGCCGAGGGCAAGGCCGTCGGCACCGAGCCCCTGGACGCGGGCAAATAGCGACACAGAAGACGCCCGCGCGCGACGCGGACGCTGAGGGGAAGGCCATGCAGCAGCGCACGCTTGGAACGAACGGGCTGAAGGTCTCCGCCGTCGGGCTCGGCTGCATGGGCATGTCGGGCGTCTACGGCGAGGCCGACGAGGCGGAGTCGGTCGCCACCATCCGCCGCGCCCTCGATATCGGCGTCACCTTCATCGACACCGCGGACATCTACGGCGACGGCCACAACGAGGAGCTGGTGGGCCGCGCGCTGAAGGGACGGCGCGGCGAGGCGGTGCTGGCGACCAAGTTCGGCAACGTCGTCGGCGCCGACGGGGCCCGCTTCATCTGCGGCACGCCGCACTACGTGAAGGAGGCGTGCGACAGGAGCCTGAAGCGCCTCGGCGTCGAAATGATCGACCTCTACTACCAGCACCGCGTCGATCCCGAGACGCCGATCGAGGAGACCGTCGGCGCCATGGCCGACCTCGTCTCGGCGGGCAAGGTCCGCTATCTCGGGCTCTCGGAGGCGGCTCCGGCGACCATCCGCCGCGCGCACCAGGTCCACCCGATCGCCGCGCTGCAGACGGAGTATTCGCTGTGGACGCGCGACCCGGAGACGGAAGTGCTGCCGGCCGTGCGCGAGCTCGGCATCGGCTTCGTCGCCTATAGCCCGCTCGGGCGCGGCTTCCTCACCGGCACGGTCGACGGCGGCAGCGCCTTCATGGACGGCGACACGCGGCGGCGCCATCCGCGCTTCACGCCGGAGAACATCTCTCAAAACGCAAGAATCGCGGCGAAGCTCGCGGAAATTGCAGGCGAGAAGGGCTGCACGCCCGCGCAGGTGGCAATCGCCTGGGTCGCCGCGCAAGGGAGCGACATCGTGCCCATACCGGGCACCAAGCGGCGCAAGTACCTTGAGGAGAATGCAGCCGCGCTGGACATCCGCCTCGACGCCGAGGAGCTCGGCCGTATTTCTGCCGCATTTCCCCCCGGGATCACAGCGGGGGACCGCTACCCGGAAGGCATGATGAAGGCAGTCAACCGCTGACCCCGGCAGGTATCGACTTACCCACGCGCATTCATCCCCCGCGTTAACCCACTACAGCGTCGCCGGATTCATCAACGGTGTGGCGAAACCGCACTTTGCCCTTGGCGTTGGAGATGCTGTAACTCGGCGAGAAGCGCCGCAACCCCACTTGAGCTCCCAATAAATATTGGGGGGAGAACCTTTTCATGGCAGTCGAAACACCTGTGCTGGATGGCATCAAGTCCCCGGCGGACGTCCAGCGTCTCAGCATGAACGATCTTAAGAAGCTGGCCGACGAGCTGCGGGCCGAGACGATCGATGCCGTTTCGGTGACCGGCGGGCACCTCGGGGCAGGGCTCGGCGTCGTCGAGCTGACGGTCGCGATCCACCACGTGTTCGACACCCCGCGGGACCGTCTGATCTGGGACGTCGGGCATCAGGCCTATCCGCACAAGATTCTCACCGGCAGGCGCGACCGCATCCGCACGCTGCGGCAGGGCGGCGGTCTGTCCGGCTTCACCAAGCGCGCCGAGAGCGAGTACGACCCGTTCGGCGCAGCGCATTCCTCCACCTCGATCTCGTCGGGCCTCGGCATGGCCGTGGCGCGCGACCTCAAGGGCGGCGACAACAAGGTCATCGCCGTCATCGGCGACGGCGCCATGTCGGCCGGCATGGCCTACGAGGCGATGAACAATGCCGGCGCGATGAAGTCGCGCCTCATCGTCATCCTCAACGACAACGACATGTCGATCGCGCCGCCGGTCGGCGCGATGGCCGCCTATCTGGCGCGTCTCTTCTCCGGCCGCACCTACCGCTCCCTGCGCGAGATCGGCAAGCAGCTCGCCAAGCGGCTGCCCAAGGCGCTGGAGATCGGCGCCATCCGCGCCGAGGAGTTCGCGCGCGGCATGGTGACGGGCGGCACGCTCTTCGAGGAGCTCGGCTTCTACTATATCGGCCCGATCGACGGACACCGGATTGAGCACCTTCTCCCCGTCCTGGAGAACGTGCGCGACGCCAATATCGGCCCGATCATCGTCCACGTGCGCACCAAGAAGGGCAAGGGCTACGGCCCGGCCGAGGCCTCCGCCGACAAGTACCACGGCGTATCGAAGTTCAACGTCATCACCGGCGAGCAGGCGAAGTCCAAGACGAACGCGCCTGCCTACACCAAGGTGTTCGCCAACAGCCTGATCCGCGAGGCCGAGCAGGACGAGCGCATCGTGGGGATCACGGCCGCCATGCCGTCCGGCACCGGCATCGATCTCTTCGCCAGGCAGTTTCCGGACCGCGCCTTCGATGTCGGCATCGCGGAGCAACACGCCGTCACCTTCGCAGCAGGCCTCGCCACCGAGGGCATGCGGCCCTTCGTGTCGATCTACTCGACCTTCCTGCAGCGCGCCTACGACCAGGTCGTCCACGACGTGGCGATCCAGAACCTGCCGGTCCGCTTCGCCATGGACCGCGCCGGGCTGGTGGGCGCCGACGGGCCGACGCATGCCGGCAGCTTCGACCTCGCCTATCTCGGCTGCCTGCCCAACTTCGTGCTCATGGCGGCGGGCGACGAGGTGGAGCTGATGCACATGGTGCGGACCGCCGCCGCCTACGATGAGGGGCCGATCGCGTTCCGCTATCCGCGCGGCGAGGGCGTCGGCATCGAGATGCCCGACCGTGGCGAGATCCTGGAGATCGGGCGCGGGCGCATCGTGAAGGAAGGGACGAAGATCGCTCTCCTCGCGCTCGGGGGCCGCCTCCAGGAAGCGCTGAAAGCTGCAGAGGAGCTGGAAAGCCGCGGCCTGTCGACCACCGTTGCCGACGCGCGCTTCGCCAAGCCGGTCGATACCGATCTCCTGCTCCGGCTGGCGCGCGAGCACGAGGTGCTGATCACCGTCGAGGAGGCGGCGATCGGCGGCTTCGGCAGCCACGTCCTCTACGAGCTGTCCCGGCACGGCCTGCTCGACGACGGGCTCGCGGTGCGCACCATGGTGATGCCCGACCGCTTCATCGACCAGGACAAGCCCGAGGCGATGTACGCCGAGGCGGGCCTCGACGCATCGGCGATCGTCCGCCAGGTCTTCGCGGTGCTGGAGCGCGGCTCGGCGCAGGCCGGTCTCTCGCGCGTCTGACCGCTTCGCCGGAGCGCCGTGCGGCGTGACGATTGGGCGCGGGGGACGCGTCCAATCGTCCGCTCCCCTTCCGGCCGCCGCGGCGCAAGTCTCTCCGCATGAAGATGCGGATCGTCCTGCCTGCCGCGGCCGCGGTTGCCATCACCGCGTTTGCCATTATCTCTTTCGCGCGCGGGGCGGAGCCGATTGCGGCCTCCGGCTTCGCCTTTGCCGAATCCTGGCTCCCAATCGACTGATCGAACGATGCCGACCGTTCGCCTCGCTCTGTGGATCGCCGTCGCCGTGGCGCTCTTCGTCGTCGGCGTGGCGGCCGTCACGCTGCCCGGCCTGCGCGGCGGCTCGACCGAACGGGCTTCGGCGGCGAGCCCGGGCGCGCCGCTCGGCGGCGCCTTCACCCTCGTCAGCGACGACGGCGAGCCGGTGAGCGAGGCGATTTTCCGCGGCAAGCCCTCCATCACGCTTTTCGGCTTCACGCACTGCCCCGACGTCTGCCCGACCGGGCTGATGCAGATGAGCCGCTGGGCCGAGGAGCTCGGTCCCGACGCCGACAAGCTCCGCTTCGTCTTCGTCACCGTCGACCCGGAGCGCGACACGCCGGAGGTCATGCGCAACTACGTGAGCGCCTTCTCCGACCGCATCGTCGCAATCACCGGCGAGCCGGACGACGTGCATGCCATGGTGAAGGACTACAAGATCTTCAGCCGCAAGGTCCCGCTCGACGGCGACGGCTACACCATGGATCACTCCGCCTCCATGATCCTGCACGACGCCGACGGCAATTTCGTCGGCACGATCGACCACGCAGAGCCGAGCGAGACGGCATTAGGCAAGCTCAAGCGACTTGTGGCAGGATAGGCGCATGCAGGCCCCGCCTCTCGACCCGATCGTGAAGACCGCGATCCTCGCGGCCGGCTTCCTGTTCTTCCTCGGCGGCGCCGGCTGGGCCTACTGGGGCACCGACATCTTCCTCACGGCCATCATGGCGGGCGTCGCCTATTGCTTCGGCGTTTGAGGAGCACCTCGACCTCGCCGCGCACACAACCCCACCTCCCCCTTGCGGGGAGATCGAAATTCGAAGCGCCGCAAAGCGGCGCGCGCGAATTTCGGGCCTTCGCCGCGCCGAAGCGGCTCCGGCCGCGCAGGCGGGTGGGGGTAGCGGAGCCGATTTCGATGGAAGAGCCTCACCGCATCCGCCTCGACGAAGCCCTCGTCGCCCGCGGGCTCGCCCCGAGCCGCAGCCGCGCGCGCGACATGATCCGGCGCGGGACCGTCAGCATCGACGGCACCACAGAAACCCGCCCGGCGCGGATGGTGGAGCCAGGTGCCATCATCACGGTGGATGACCCCGGAGCGCCCTACGTCTCGCGCGCCGCCCTCAAGCTCATCGCCGGCCTCGATGCCTTCGCCTTCGATCCGGACGGCCTGACCGTCCTCGATCTCGGCGCCTCCACCGGCGGCTTCACGCAGGTCCTCCTGGAGCGCGGCGCGGCGCATGTCGTCGCCATCGACGTCGGCCACGGCGAGATGAATGCCGCGCTCGCCGCCGACCCGCGCGTGACGCTGATCGAGGGCCTGAACGCGCGCGACCTGACCCGCGCGCATCTCGGCGAGAGAAGCATCGGCGCCATCGTCGCCGACCTCAGCTTCATCTCGCTGAAGCTTGCCCTTCCCCCCGCCCTTTCGTTGGCCGAGTCCGGCGCTTGGGGCGTGTTCCTCATCAAGCCGCAATTCGAGGTCGGCCGCGCCGCGCTCGGCAAGGGCGGCGTCGTGCGCGACCCGGACGCCGCACGGAAGGCGGCGGAGGAGATCGCGCGCTGGCTCGGCGAGGATGAGGGCTGGCGCGTCG